>DAIQNS010000207.1:0-4079 GCA_036788315.1 Alteraurantiacibacter sp.
TGCTCTGAGTGCGCTTGTACATATATCAGCATTTATTGAATTGATTGCGCAAGCCTGCGCGATTTGGGCTTTTTCCACAGCTTGTTTCATTCCCCTATCATACTGTAAATAAGAGAGCATCATCTTATCTTGGCGTCATTTGGCGCGAGGTGTGCAGTTTTTGTGTACAGCTGCTTGTTGAAATGGAAATGGACCGCTGCACCCCCGGGGCATATCCAAGCGAAATGGATTTATTGCGCAATTGCGGATCGACAGGCGCGGCTATCGGTGAGGGCCGCCAACCCCTTGCGGCAAAGGCGGGGACGAGCCGCTTGCCCATGCTGCTGCTGGCGGTCGGAGCCTTGAGTGCTGCGGCTTCGGTCTATGCCAATGAGGCGGCGCCTGCGCTCTCACCTGCTCCAGCACCACTGATACCGATTGCCTCGGACTATACGCTTCCAGAAGCGCCCGCCTTTGCTCCGCAAATGCTCGAGCAATATTGCTGGCAGTGCCACAATGATTTCGACATGACCGCCAATCTGTCGGTTGATGGGCTGATGATCGAAGATCTGCACAGCGGCCAGAATGCAGCGCAATGGGAAAAGATCCTGCGCCGCATGGGGTCAGGCGAAATGCCGCCGAGCGACAAGCGCCAGCCCGATGCCGCCGACCGCGCGCAATTCGTCGCCTGGCTCGAACAGGCCCGCGCCGCCTATCGCCTCACCAATCCCGATCCCGGCAATGCGACGTTCCGCCGGCTCAACCGCGCCGAATATGCCAATGCAGTGCGCGATCTGGTGGCGCTCGACATTGACTTCACCGAGGAACTGCCGCGCGACAATTCGGGCTTCGGGTTCGACAATATTGCCGACGTGCTGAGCGTTTCGCCCACGTTGATGGAGCGTTATGTGGCGGTGGCGGGCAAGGTGGGCCGCATTGCCACGGGTCTCTCGCCCGAAAATGAAGTGGCGATGATCTTTCAGGTGCCCAAAGACGGCTCGGTCATGAATTCGGGCGTTCCTGCCTATAATGAGCGCGCGCATCCCCTGTTGCCGCTGGCATCGCGCGGGGGCTGGGTGGCGCAATATTACGCGCCGCATGACGGGGAATATGAGATTTCGGCCTGGCTCAATGCCAACACCAACAACGAGACCGATCGCGAGCGCGACGATCTCTACACGGTCCGCCTTCCGCTAGCCGCGGGCGCGCGCCAGATTGGCCTCGCGTTCCGCCGCGACCGTGCACCAGCAGAGGCCGTACAGGTCTTGCGCAATACCACCGATTACGTGCCCCTGCCTCTGGTCGAGCCGAGCATGCTGCCGCTCGATGTCTGGGTGGATGGCCGCCGCGTAGAGACGATCATGGTGCCCTCGTTCCGGATGCACGCGCGCTATTCGCAGAAGAATTTTCCGCGCGACATTCTCCAGATCGACGTGACCGGACCATTCGCCGCCACCGGGCGTCCGGATACGCCGAGCACGCGCCGCGTGTTCAGCTGCGATCCCAAGACGCCTGCGCAAGAGGCGGATTGTGCGAGTTCCATCGTTACGAGACTGGCGCGCAAGGCATGGCGCCGGAGCGTGTCTGAGCGCGATATCGCGCCATTGATGGCGATCTATCAGGCTGAGCGCGATGCCCGCGGCTTCCGGCATGGCATTTCCGCAGCGCTTGAAGCCCTGCTGGTATCGCCGCAATTCCTGTTTGCGGTCGAGCGGGTTCCCGACAAGGCCTTTCCCGGCGCGATTTACACGCTCAACGAGCATGAGCTCGCCACCCGGCTTGCGCTGTTCCTGTGGAGCAGCATTCCCGATGACGAATTGCTCGATCTTGCCGATGCGGGCCAACTCTCGTTTCCCCACGTGCTCAATGCGCAGATCACGCGGATGCTGGCTGATCCCAAGGCCGAGGCGCTGACGCAAAACTTTGCCGGCCAGTGGCTTTACCTGCGCAATCTTGCCGAGCAGCGGCCCGATATCGAGGTGTTTCCCGATTTCGACAAACGGCTGCAAACCGCCATGGCGCGCGAGACCGAGATGTTCTTCGATCATGTGCTGCGCGCGAACCGGCCCGTGGTCGAATTTCTCGCTGCCGATTATACTTTCCTGAACGCAAGGCTCGCCGATCATTATGGTATTCCTGGTGTCGATGGCACCGCAATGCGCAAGGTGGCCCTGCGGCCTGAATGGAAGCGCGGGGGATTGCTCGGGCAGGGCAGCATCCTCACGGTGACCTCGTTCAACAATCACACCTCGGTGGTGCGCCGGGGCAAGTGGGTGCTCGACAATATCTTCGCCGCACCGCCGCCGCCGCCGCCGCCGGATATTCCCACGCTGCAGGCGGTGGTCGATGGGCGGATGCTCTCCGCGCGCGAGCAGCTCGAGCGCCACAGCAGCGATCCGGCCTGCGCCTCGTGTCACAAGCGGATGGACCCGCTCGGCTATGCGCTGGAGAATTTCGACGCTGTGGGAGCATGGCGCGATAACGATGGCGGTCATCCGATCGATACATCCGCAATCCTGCCCGATGGCACGCCCTTTGCCGGTATCGACGGGCTGCAGGCCATCCTTCTCGACCGGCGCGAGGAATTTGCCCGCGCGCTGACCGAAAGGCTCATGACCTACGCGCTCGCGCGCGGTCTGGAAGCCAATGACATGCCGCTTGTCCGCGAGATCGCGGCACAATCCGCAGCTGACGATTATCGTTTCCAGACGATTATCCGCGGCATCATCTTCAGCGACGCCTTCCGCACCCGCAAGGTGCCGGGCAGTTTCGAGACAGCCCGCTCGCCGGGCCGACAAGAGGTGCATCTGCCATGAGAATAATCCGCAAGCCGCTATCGCGTCGGACAATCCTGCGTGGCACCGGGGCCGTGATGGCCTTGCCGTTCCTTGGTGCAATGGCCGGAACTTCGCGCGCGGCCGATATTGCATCGCGCCCTAAGCGCCTGCAGGTGTTCTATTCGCCCAATGGCATGACCATGGAGCAATATCGCCCCGCGACGCCGGGCCGCGATTATGTGCTGCCCTCAACGCTCGAGCCGCTTGCGCCGCATCGTGCGGATTTCTCGGTGATTACCGGGCTTGCGCATCCCAAGGCCGATGCCGATGGCGATCCGCCTGCGGGCCACGGGCGCTCGTGCCCGGCGTTCCTCACAGGAGCCAAGGCGCGCCAGACCGAAGGGCCGGACATTCGCTGCGGCATTTCGATGGATCAGGTCTTCGCCGCGCATGTGGGCGATGCAACGCAGCTCTCCTCGCTTGAGCTGGGTATCGATCAGGCCAGCCTGCTCGGCAGTTGCGACATCAATTATTCGTGCGCCTACACCAACGGCATTTCCTGGCTTACGCCAACAGTACCCTTGCCGGTGACCGCCAATCCGCGCGCAGTGTTCGAGCGGTTGTTCGGCGACGGCGAGGCACTCGATCCGGCCGCGCGCGCGGCGCGTCTGCGCAAACAGGCCTCGATCCTCGATTACGTGCTTGAAGATGCGCGGCGGCTTGCGGGCGAATTGGGCATGGAAGACAAGCGCAAGCTTGATGAATATTTCGAAGCCACCCGCGCCATCGAAAAGCGCATAGAGCGCGCCAGCGCCGCGCCACCCGCCGCGCAGGCCGAGGGGCTTCAGGCGCCCGTTGGCATTCCGGAAGATTTCGGTGAGCATGTCACCTTGATGATCGACCTGCAGGTGCTGGCAATGCAGGCCGACATTACGCGGGTAAGCACCTTCATGATCGGCCGCGAATTGTCCAACCGGACATATCCGCAGATCGGCGTGCCCGATTCCCATCACATGCTCAGCCACCACGGCAGCATTCCCGAAAAGCTGGAGCGGCTCGCGCGGATAAACCGCTATCACATGGAATATTTCGCCTACATGCTGCAACGCATGAAGGAGACGCCCGACGGGGAAGGCAATCTGCTCGACCGTACGCTGGTGATCCGCGGCGCGGCCTTCGGCGATTCGAACGAGCACAATCATCACGATCTGCCGGTCATTGTGGCAGGCGGTCTCGTCAATGGCGGCAATCATGTCGAGGTCGCTGAGGGGACCAGCATGTCCAATTTGATGCTTTCGGGGCTGCAAGCGCTCGGCGTTCCGG
>DAIQNS010000208.1:0-4076 GCA_036788315.1 Alteraurantiacibacter sp.
CGACGTTCCACTTTGTCTTTCTCCAGAATGGCATCCATCTCCTCATCGGAGACGATCATCGTGCCAGGTAATGTATCAGCCGATGGCGCGCCCTCCTCGACAAACGAGCTGAGCACTTGCAGGCGCACGCCATGTTTCATGGCGAGGCTCACCGAACGCGTCTGCAGGACTTTCGCGCCGACCGAGGCAAGTTCGAGCATTTCCTCGAACGTCACGAATTTCTGCTTGCGCGCGCGCGCCACGATGCGCGGGTCAGTGGTGTAGACGCCGTCGACATCGGTATAGATGTCGCACCGATCCGCCTTCACCGCTGCAGCCACCGCTACTGCCGAAGTATCCGATCCACCGCGCCCCATGGTGGTAATGCGGCCCTCCTCGGAAACGCCCTGGAAGCCCGGAAGTACGGCGATTTCGCCCGTTTGCATGGCGGCGACAAGCTTGCTGGCATCGATCTCGCCGAAGCGGGCATTGGCGTGCGCGGCAAAGCTGTTCAGCGGCACTTGCCAGCCAAGCCAGCTGCGCGCCTTGCAGCCCATCGATTGCAGCGTCAGCGCGAGCAGCCCGGCGGTCACCTGCTCTCCGCTCGATACGACCACATCGTATTCCGCGGGATCGTACAAGGCATTCGCCTCGCGGCAGAAATTGACGAGCCGATCGGTCTCGCCCGCCATCGCGCTGACCACCACGGCGACTTCATTGCCCGCCGCCGCCTGCGCGCGCACAAGGTTCGCCACCCGGCGAATGCGCTCGGTCCCGGCCATCGAAGTGCCGCCGAATTTCATTACGATGCGCGCCAAAATACCGTCCTTGTTCTGGCTGGTTCAAAACCTTGCGCGCTGTTAGGGAGCGATCATGTCTGATGCAAGCATATCAAATGCAACCATCCGCCCGGGCGAGGCCGCGCATTTCGGCGCGCTGGCCGCCGAATGGTGGGATCCCAAAGGCAGCTCGGCGATGCTGCACAAGCTCAACCCTGTCCGGTTGCGTTTCATTCGCGAGGCGATTGACGCGCATTGGGGCGGCGATATCGAGAGCATAAAGCCGCTCGCGGGCAAAGCTGCGCTCGATGTCGGGTGCGGGGCGGGGCTGGTGTGCGAGCCGCTGGCGCGCATGGGGGCAGAAGTCACCGGCGTCGATGCTGCGCCTGAGAACACGCAGGCCGCCGCGCTCCATGCCGAGGGCGCGGGCCTTGATATCCGCTACATTCCGGGAGAGCTTGGCTTGCTCGGGCTGGGCACGTTCGATTTGGTCACCTGTCTCGAAGTGCTCGAACATGTCGCGGACAAGCCCGCTTTCCTTGCCACTCTGACTGAGCGGCTGGCGCCGGGCGGCTTGATGATCCTTTCGACGCCCAACCGCACGCTTGCAAGCCGCGCGCTGCTGGTCGGCGCGGCAGAAGCCTTCGGCGCGATCCCGAAGGGCACGCATCACTGGGACGATTTCGTGACGCCCGAGGAACTGGCCGGATTGCTCGGCGATGCCGGGCTGGAAGCGGGCGCGCCGCGCGGCCTCAGCTGGCGGCCGGGCAAGGGGCTGCACCTCTCGGAGGACCTCTCGCTCAATTATATCGTTACTGCGACCCGTTCGGCGTAGCGCGCTTGAGAAAATCCACTGCGCGCCCGGGCGAATCGGCGAACACTCCGTCCGCCTGCGCCCGGTAAAGCGCGGAGAAGATGCGGCTTTCATTGCCCGCAGCCCATGGCGGAAGGAACGCCGCTTCCTGCCGCAAGGTCCACGCATGGACGAGCAGTCCGGCCGACTGCGCCCTTGCGACAAGACCTGTGTCAGAGCCGTTGAACGGCGAAAGCAGCAAGCGCCACTCCGCGCCAATGCCATCGGCATAAGTGGCGATTTCGGCCAGACCTTCATCGCTGAGCATGTCGGCATAGAGGCGATCTTCCCTGTCCGCCGGCCCGCCTTCAAATGCCACAAGCTGCACCAGCGGCAATTCGGTCATGCCCGCAAGCCGCACCAACGGCGCGACTTCGAAGCATTGGATAAAGACCTTGGCTTCTTTGCCGCGATAGCCTGCCGCGTGCAGTTCCGCGACCAGCATTGTTGCCAGATCATGGCCCTGACCGGTGAAATAGGCGGGATGCTTGATCTCGGGATACAGCCCGATCGAACGGCCCGTTTCGGCTTCCTTGGCGCGCACGAGCGCAATGATCTCGGCGAGCGTCGGCACCTGATAGAGGCCATCGAAGCGCGTATTGGCGGGGCGAATGTCGGGCAGGCGTTCCTTGGCGCGCAATGTGCGCAGTTCGGCGAGCGTGAAATCCTCGGTGAACCAGCCTGCAAATTCCCGCCCGTCGATCAGCTTGGTCGCCCGGCGATCGGCAAATTCGGGCCGCTGCGCCACATCGGTGGTTTCGGAAATTTCGTTCTCGTGCCGCGCGACGAGCACGCCGTCCTTCGTCGCCACAAGGTCCGGCTCGATATAGTCGGCGCCCTGGTCGATCCCCAGTTCATACGCCGCCAGCGTATGCTCGGGCCGTTCGCCGCTCGCGCCGCGATGCGCAATGATGATGAAATCCTGTGCCATGACAGGCGCAGCCAGCACCAGCGCGGCAAGAAAGGCAAGCTGCTTTGCCAGGCCCCTCATCGCAGATGGCCCTCCCACTCGGCCAGCTTGAAGCCCACCAGCAAGCCGGATGCGGTTTCCGCCACCGGCCGCTTGATCAGGCTGGGGTGCGCTTCCATCAGCGCAAGCGCTTTTGCCTCGTTCAGATCCGCCTTCTCCGCCTCCGCGAGCTTCCGGAAGGTCGTCCCGCGGGTGTTGAGCAGAGCTTCCCACCCCGCTTCGCGCGCCCATCCGGCAAGCTGGACGGGATCGACGCCTTCCTTCTTGTAGTCATGAAAATGATAGGCGTGCCCATGCCCCTCGAGCCAGCTGCGCGCCTTCTTCACCGTGTCGCAATTGGGAATGCCGTAAAGTTCGATCACAAGCGGTTCCTACTCAGGGAAAATGACGAATGCGCGAAGGCGTGCCGGCAAACATCGTGTAGCTTTCATAATACTCGTCGCGCCCGCGCTTCTGCACACGCGCATGGGCAACTTCCCTCCGCCATCCCAGCGCCGCCTCTTCGCTCGCCCATTCGGACAGGGCGAGGGTTTCGCCGTCCTCGGAGGTGTAGCTCTTGAAGGAAATATAGCCCGGCTGCCGCGCGGCCAGAGCCTCCATCACATCTGCATCACGCCGGTAGGCGTCGGCGTCATGATCGGCACGCTTGCGATTGCGAAAGACGACAAGGAACATAATGGCCTGCATCCCTAAAGCGAAGGCACAAGAAAGCCAATGCGCGCTGTCAGTTGATGCGGGCGCGCAGTTGCACTGTGAATTGCCCTTCCGGCCCGCCGCTCGGCAGGCTGCCCTTGGGGTTCACGCAGACGTGCCGGACTGCCGGATCATAGCCCGCAACAGGAGTATAGGTGCATTCCCCCAGCGATGTGGGCGCGGCGGCGCTGTTGGAAAAGCGCAGATCGGTCCCGGGTGTGAAGCTCAGTGCAGGCGCACCGGTCGAAAACCCGACAACGCCGCCCAGCGCCAGGGTCGTACCATTGAAGAAGGCGTTGGCCGGATCGATCGAAATTACCGCAAACAGCGAATCCGTGTCGGTGGTGCCGGAGCCGGTGTTGCTGACCGTGGTGCTTAGCAGGATATCATTGCCCGGAGTGGCAAAGGGATTGTCGGCAGGCGGTTCGAACACTTCCGAGGTGATCGCAACCGTCAGCGAGGCGACCCCGTCGGCGGTGGCAATGGCCGAGAATTCCGAGGTGATGTCCCACGAGCCGCCCGCCGTGCGCCGGGTGGTGGTGGCAGAAATAATGTCGCCGATGCTGATGGGTTCAAGCGTGGTGAGCGTGCCGGTAAAGCTCTGCGCGCCGCCTGCGTGGGCGATATCGGCGTGGCCGAGATAACGCCCTCCCTCGCCGTGCCCGCTGGGATCTGCAGCGGTGTTGGCGAAGAATTCGATGCGGTAACCGTTCGCTGCGGCGGGGGCGTCGAGCGTGAAACTGTATGCCAATGTGTTGGCGCCGGCCACGATGGCGCGGATGGCTTCGGGGAAGTTCAGCAG
>DAIQNS010000209.1:0-4076 GCA_036788315.1 Alteraurantiacibacter sp.
GAGTTTGAAGCCTTCAACCTCGAATTTTGATGATTTTGAACCGATTTCCCTGAAAAGCTGTTGATGGACTGCCTGTTCCAAACGCGTGAGGTTATTTTTGTAGGAGGCCTCCCCTTCGAAACCGCCTCCACCGAAGACCTCAATTACCGCACCCAGATGCGCGACGCGCTCCTCCAGTCCATCGCCGACAGCCGCTTTGCGATCTACCACCACGTCATGCGCCGCCGCGCCGATGTCGCGCTGGACCAGCCCCGGATGGACAGTTTCTCACAACGCCTCAATTCCCACTGGCACGACCGGCTTGCGCAGAAGAACCTCTTCGTCAACGATCTCTACCCGACCATCATCCGCCGCCCCATGCCGGGCAGGGATGGCATCGCCGACCGCCTCAAGGGCTGGCTCGGCATGGATGGGCGCGGCAAAGCATAGTCCCAAAGCCCTCGACGAAAGCTGATCAATCGCGCTAGGGGTCAGCGATGCAATTTCTTCGCAGCCCCCTTCTTGCCATTGCCTTTGGTGCGTTTCTCTGCGCGCTCCTCGCGATTGCTGCCGCGCGCATTTCGACTGGCACACTCATTGCCCCGCTTGCCGTGAAGGCGCAGCAGACGATTGCCGCAGCGGGGGGCGATGCAGACGTCAAGGTGCATTTTGTCTCGGCCGCCGGGTGGCCCAGCCGCCATCCCTTGCTGACCGGCGCGGAAGAACTGGAAGAGCCGGTGCGTGCCAATATCGCGCGCGCGCTCTCAAGGCTTCCGGGGATCGGCGGCATTCGCTGGTCCGATGGCGACATGCTCGCCGATGCCGGCGCGCCGATCCTCAATCCGATGCATTGCCAGGAGGATGTGCAGGCGCTGCTGCGCGCACGTACGATCCGCTTCGAGGAAAGCTCGGCGCGGATCGATGAGGCGAGCAGCGGGCTGATCGGCGAAGTGGCCGCAGCGCTGTCGCCCTGCCTTGGCGCGATCATCGCAATCACCGGCCATACCGACAGCAGCGGCACCGAAGCGGAGAACCTGGCGCTCTCGCGCGAGCGGGCAGCGGCGGTGCGCGCGGCGCTGATCGCGCGCGGCATTCCCGCCGATGGCCTCAGGATCGGGGGCTTTGGCTCCTCGCGCCCGATCGAAGGCCTGCTGAGCGAAGACCCCGCCAACCGCCGGATCGAGTTTTCCGTGCTGCAAACCGAACCGATCACGCCCACGCCCGTCGATACGCCAAGCGCACGCTAAGGCCGCGCGCACAGATTGCAGCGCCGCGTCGCGCGCGATAAGGATATGGAAATGCCCATCTGGCTTGAATTGCTGATCCTCTCGCTCGTCGCTTATGCGGTGGGGCTTGGCATTGGCTGGATCCTCTGGGCACGCGGAGAATAGGGGAGATATTGATGGCCGAACTGTTGCAGGCAAACTGGTGGCTACTGCTCATCGCGCTGCTGATTGGCGTGCTCGTGGCGTGGTGGGTGCTTGTCGCCTCGCGCAAGACCACGGTGGAGCGCGAGGAAAAGCCCGAGGATGAAAAGCCCGCCAAGCGCAATCAGGCGCTGATGGATCCTCCTCCCTCCAGCCCGCCTACTGCCGCCGCCGCGCCGCCGCTCACCGCGGTGCCCGAGGCGCTGGTCGAGGCGGCAACCCCGCCCGCTCCGGCTCCCGCTGCGGGCAAGGCCGACGACCTTACCCGCATCAAGGGCGTCGGACCCAAGCTGGTCGCGCTCCTCAAGGATGAGGGCATCACCAGCTTTGCCCAGATAGCCGCCTGGGACGATGCCACGATCGACAGCATCGATGCGACGCTCGGCCGTTTCGCCGGGCGCATCCGGCGCGACAACTGGGTCGAGCAAGCGCGCCTGCTCGCGGCTGGCGACATTGCTGCCTATGAAAGCCGCTTCGGCAAGATCTGATTGATCGTCTGGCTCCGAAAGGGCTGCGCGGATTCCTGCTTGCTCGTACTTCCCGAGCCGTGAACTGTTCCATTTGACGTGAAATCACTTTAGGGGCGGTTTCAAAGGAGACTTGTTTGATGGCGGATATGGTGCCTTTCGACTGGGCCGATCCCTTCAATCTCGACGATCAGCTTGGCGAAGACGAGCGGATGATCCGCGATGCCGCGCGCGGCTTTGCGCAAAGCGAGCTGCAACCGCGCGTGACCGATGCCTATGCGCACGAGGTGGACGCGCCTGAACTGTTCCCGCTGATGGGCGCGGCGGGCCTGCTCGGCGTCACGATCCCCGAGGAATATGGCGGCGCGGCGGCTTCCTATGTCGCTTACGGCCTCGTCGCGCGCGAGATCGAGCGGGTCGACAGCGGCTACCGTTCGATGGCGAGCGTGCAATCGAGCCTCGTGATGTATCCGATCCACGCCTATGGTTCGGACGAGCAGCGCGCAAAATATCTTCCCGGCCTTGCCAGCGGCGAATTGATCGGCTGCTTCGGCCTGACCGAGCCCGATGCCGGTTCGGATCCTTCCGGCATGCGCACCTTCGCCAAGGCCGACGGCGATGGCTATGTCCTGTCAGGCAGCAAGACATGGATTTCCAACGCACCTTTTGCTGACGTGTTCGTGGTCTGGGCCAGATCCGAAGCGCATGGCGGCAAGATCCGCGGTTTCGTGCTCGAAAAGGGCATGAAAGGCCTCGAAGCGCCGCGCATCAAGGGCAAGCTCAGCCTGCGCGCGAGCACGACGGGCATGATCGTGATGGACGAGGTGAAATTGCCTGCCGCTGCGCTCCTCCCCGAGGCGCAAGGCATGGGCGCTCCGTTCGGCTGCCTCAACCGCGCGCGTTACGGCATCAGCTGGGGGAGCATGGGCGCGGCGGAATTCTGTTATTCAGCGGCGCGGACCTATGGCCTCGAGCGCCAGCAGTTCGGCCGGCCGCTTGCCGCAACGCAGCTATTCCAGAAGAAGCTTGCCGATATGGCAACCGAGATCGGCCTTGGCTTGCAAGCTTCGCTGCGTGTCGGGCGGCTGCTCGACCAGGGCAATTTTGCGCCCGAGATGATTTCCATCGTCAAGCGCAACAATGTCGGCAAAGCGCTCGATATCGCGCGCGCGGCGCGCGACATGCATGGCGGCAATGGCATTTCCGAAGAATATCAGGTGATGCGCCATATGATCAATCTGGAAACGGTCAATACCTATGAGGGCACGCATGATATCCATGCGCTGATCCTGGGCCGCGCAATCACCGGGCACGCGGCTTTTTGAATATTCAGTCCACCTTGCGTTCAGACTAGCGGGCACAAAGGGCGCTTCGCCGATTTTTCTCGGAACTTATTGTCAGGCCGGGAATTTGAAGCGCTATGAGGGGGAATTAATCCCCCTTGAGAAGCAAGGGAATATAAATGAGAACGTTGTTATTGACAGCTTCAGTCATTGCGCTCGCCATACCCGGCGCGGCCATGGCACAGGGCACATATATTGGCGCCAAGGGCGGCTATGTGGTGCCTTCCGATTCAAACAATTCTGGCGAAACCAACGCGGAAATTGCCGAAACCGACGATTTCGATGCCATTGCATCGGGAACCGGGATCGATTGGACCACCGAATTCGACAATGGCTGGGGCGCAGGCGCGTTCATCGGCTATGAATTCGACAACGGCTTCCGTCTTGAGCTGAATGGCGATTACATGACGTATGACGTCGATCGTCATTCGGGTCTCGCTGTTGGCGGCACCGCCATTGACGGCGTGGACAGCGCAATTCTGACGCGCGGCCCAGCCTCCGCCAGCAACCCGACCGTGGGTGAAGTGCTGTCGGACGGACGCGGCGATATTGAAAATTATGCCGTTTTCTTCAACGTGCTGTACGGCTTCGATCTGGGCGGTGTAACGCCCTATTTCGGTGGTGGTGTCGGCCTTGAGAAAACCGAGGTGAACTTTGCTCCCTCCGGTGTTGGCGTGGTCAACGACAGCGATTGGGGCAGCGCCTATCAGGGCATCGCCGGTCTTTCGGCGAATATTTCGAATTCGGTCGAGTTCTTCCTTGAGTACAATTATCGCAACCGCTTCAAGGATGTGGATGTGGATGTGGATCTGCTCCCCGCCACACTTGGCGTGGAAGCTGAGCGTCATATCGGCTGGGCT
>DAIQNS010000210.1:0-855 GCA_036788315.1 Alteraurantiacibacter sp.
GCGCAACGTTCCATGCTCGATCAGCTCTCGATCGGCGTTGCCCAATTTGACAGCGACATGCGGCTCACTTTCGCCAATCAGCCGTTCACGCGTATTTTCGCGCTGCCCGCCTGGGCGCAGGTCGATCTGCCCGATTTCAATGGCTTTCTCGATCTCGCGCGTGACAAGGGCCGGCTTCCCGAGACGCGCGATTTTCCGGCGTGGCGCGCTGAACTGCACGGCTGGTTCCGGATCGATCATCCGCTCGAAGATGCCTGGACCCTGTCCGACAACACCCATCTGCGCATCGTCGCGCAGCCCATGCCCGATGGCGGGCTGGTGCTCGTGGCGGAGGATCGTTCGGAACAGCTCGCACTGTCGGCAACGCGCGACACGCTGCTGCGCACGCGCACGGCCACTTTCGATTCGCTGTTCGAATCGCTGGCAGTCTTCGCACCCAATGGCCGCACGCAATTGTGGAACCGCAAATTCCCCGAAATCTGGGGCTTGCCGGGCGAATTCTTCGACGAGCATCCGCATATCGATGCGCTGATCGAGAAGATCGGCAGCCGTTTGGCGCGACCGGGCCAAAGGCGCGCGATTGGCGAAGTGGTGCGTTCCGCAACGCTGGACAGAAAGCAACGCGGCGGGCGGGTGATGCTGTCAGACGGGCGCACGCTCGAATTTGCAGGCGTGCCTTTGCCTGATGGCAATGGGCTTCTCACCGTGCTCGATGTGACCGATTCCACCAAGGCCGAGGAAGCCCTGCGCGACCGCGCCGATGCGCTCGAAGAAGCGGACAAGGTCAAGACCCGCTTCCTCGCCAATATGTCATACGAATTCCGCACCCCGCTAACCTCGATCGGCGGCTTTGCC
>DAIQNS010000210.1:865-4071 GCA_036788315.1 Alteraurantiacibacter sp.
AGCAAGGCGTTGCGGGCGAACTTTCGGCGCAGGCGAGCGAATATGTCGCGGCGATCATCGCCTCTGTCGAACGGCTTTCGCAGCAGATCGAAAGCGTGCTTGATCTCACGCAGAGCGAAGTCGGCCTCTTGCCGATTGCGACCGAGGAAGTGGGCCTCCTCGCGTTCACCACCGAAGTCGTGCGGCAGCGCGAGGAAGCGATCGAAGCGAAGAACCTCACGCTTGATCTGCGCGGCGACCGCGGGGCGGGGCGGATCACGGTGGACAAGCGGCAGATGGGCAGGGCGCTGGGCAATGTGCTCGACAATGCGATCGAGGCAACGCCCAAGGGTGGCCGCATTCTGGTCGCGCTCTCGCGCATCAAGGCGGGCGCACGGATTGTCGTGTCGGACAATGGCGATGGCATGTCGCCGGGCGAACTGGCGCGCGCGCTCGACGGCTATTCGCTGGGCCTTGAACAGGACGGCAAGGGCAAGCGCGGCCTCGGCCTGCCTCTGGCGCGGCAATTGATCGAAGCGCATGGCGGGCGGCTCGAAATCCAGTCCGAAAAAGGGGCGGGCACGACCGCGACGATCCTGCTGCCGTGATTGTCGCGCTGCCCGATCTTGATGCAGTCTCGGCCTTTGGCGAGCGGCTTGCAGAGCTGCTTAGGGCAGGCGATGTGATCGCTGTGGAAGGCGCGCTGGGCGCAGGCAAGACGACGCTGGCGCGCGCAATTATCGCCGCGCTCGGGCATGAGGGCGAAGTGCCATCGCCCACATTCACCATTATTGAAGCCTATGAGGAAACGCGCCTGCCGGTGGTCCATGCCGATTTTTACCGTCTCCAATCACCCGCCGAGATCGAGCAGCTTGGTCTTGACGAATACCGCGAGGGGGCAGCGCTCATTGCCGAATGGCCCGAAAATGCGGGCGGCTTTGCGCATGAGCCCCAATGCCTGCAAATCCGCCTCGAAACTGGGGGTGAGGGACGTATGGCGATTGTCGAATCCGGTCCAGGTTGGCAAAGCCGCTGGCGATGACCGATACGATGCCCGATGGGCTTGACCTATTTCTTGCCAAGGCAGGCTGGAGCGGCGCCGTGATCGAGCCGCTGGCAGGCGATGCCAGTTTCCGGCGGTATTTCCGCCTTCGCCACAATGGCCGCAGCGCCATGCTGATGGACGCGCCCCCGCCCGAGGAAGACCCGCGCCCCTTCATCGAAGTCGGCAACTGGCTGTGCGCGAACGGCCTGCGCGCGCCGGTCATTTATGCTGCAAATGCCGAGCGCGGCCTCGTGCTGATCGAAGATTTCGGCAACGACCGGATGCGCGACTGGCTTGACGCGCATCCCGAGCAGGAAAGAAAGGTTTACGCCAAGGCGATCGAGACGCTGGCCTTGCTTGACCGCTGTCCGCCCGGGCCCTTCGCGCCTTATGACATGGACGTCTATCTGCGCGAGGTGATGCTGTTTCCGGAGTGGTGCTGCCCGGCTGCCGGAATAGCGGTCGATGCGGAGAGCTATCGCCGGGCGTGGGAAGACGCGCTTGGCCCGATGATGCCGCGCCAGCAGCCCGGCGTCACCGTGCTGCGCGATTATCATGCCGAGAACATCATGCTGCTCGATCCCGGAGCGGATGATGGCGGGGAACAGGGGCTGATCGATTTCCAGGATGCGCTGGTGGGGCACCGCGCCTATGATCTGGTCTCGCTTTTGCAGGATGCCCGGCGCGATGTCTCGCCCGCGCTCGAAGCGCAGATGCTCGCGCATTACGCCAGCCTTGCCGCTTGCGATGAGCATTTCACGGCAGATTACGCCCGCCTCGGCGCGCAGCGCAATGCCAAGATCGTGGGCATTTTTGCGCGGCTCGCCAAGCGTGACGGCAAGCCGCGCTATCTCGCGATGATCCCGCGCGTGTGGGAAGCGCTCGAACGCGATCTGGCGCATGAGGCGCTCGCCCCCGTCGCGCGCTGGTTCGATGCCAATGTGCCCGGTAGCGTACGCGCCGAACGCGGCGGAGGGCTGGCATGAGCTCTGCTCGCAAGGACCAAATGGCAAGCGATACCGCGATGGTGCTTGCCGCCGGCCTTGGCAAACGCATGCGCCCGCTCACCGCATCGCAGCCAAAGCCGATGGTGCGCTTGGCGGGCAAGCCGCTGATCGATCATGCGCTTGATCGCCTCGTCGATGCCGGGATCGCGCGCGCGGTGGTCAATGTGCATTACATGCCGGTTCCGCTCCTTGCGCATCTGAAAGGCCGCAAGGCGCCGCAGATCACGATTTCGGATGAGCGCGAGCAGCTTCTTGAAACCGGCGGCGGCCTCCTCAAGGCGGCCGAGCATCTGCCCGATCCGTTTTTCTGCCTGAACAGCGACAACCTCTGGCTCGATGGGCCGCGCAATTGCTTCAGCGATCTCAGCCGCGCGTGGGACGCGCAGCGCATGGACGCGCTTTTGCTCATGGTGCCGCATACCAGAGCGGTCAATTTCCGTGGGCAGGGCGATTTTCACATGGACAGCGCGGGCCGTCTGAAACGGCGCGCGGCAGGGCGCATTGCGCCGTTCGTGTTCACAGGCATCCAGCTGGTGTCAAAGCGTCTGCTGCGCGATGCGCCCGAGGGGCCATTCTCGACCAATCTCCTCTGGGACCGGGCGCAGGAGGAAGGGCGCCTGTTCGGGCTGGCGTTCTCTGGCCTGTGGTTCGAAGTGGGCACGCCGCAAGCCATAGCGCCGACCGAGGCGGCGCTGCGTGATGGCTGAGGGCAAAGGGCCCCGGATCTATTCCATCGCTGCGCACCGCGGCTTTGCCGATGCGCTCGTTGCCGGGCTTGTCCCGCGCTATGGCGAGAGCGAGTTCGGGCTTGCGCGGCTGACCTTGCTGCTGCCCTCAGCGCGGGCCGCGCGCACGGTTTCGGAAGCCTTCATTCGCCATGCCGGGGAAACCGGCAGCATGGGCCTGCTCATTCCGCGCATGGTGATGGTGGGCGATCTCGATCTTGACGAGGCGATGGGCCCCTTGTTCGATTCGCTGGGCGCGGGCGCAGCGATCCCGCCCGCGGCCGATCCCACGCGCCGCTGGCTGCGCCTCGCCGCGCTGATCGGCGAGCTTTACGATGATCCGCCGCGCGGCAGCGCGCTGTTGCGGCTCGCTTTCGAAGCGGGCCGGACGATCGACCGGCTTCTGGCTGAGGGCAAGACTTATCACGATCTGCTCGACCAGGAAGTGAT
>DAIQNS010000211.1:0-4060 GCA_036788315.1 Alteraurantiacibacter sp.
AGCCACCGCATGCAGCGCATCGAGGCTCCCCGGGGGCGTTGCCGCAGCCCGACGTTGCGGCCGCCCCCGGGCGCAGCCCGCCGTTCAGTCGAGCACGCCAGGGCGATCGAGGTGACCCAGACCAAAACGCCCCAGCTGCCCGCGCACGAACAGCCGCGCCCGCTGGACCGGCCCCTTCTTGCTGGGTGGGCTCCACACCGGCTGGAGGTTCTGGCCGCGCAGGTGCCGAGTGACGGCCTGCTGCGCCGAGACCAGCCCGCCCGGCCAGATCCTTCAGCATCTGATAGAGCCGAACACGGGTAATATGGCTTTTGCGTGAGGGAAACAGAAAGACGCCGTCCTCGCCCCGCACTTCGAGCCAACGGGCAATGGCCTGCTTGGCCCGGCGCGAAATCGGGACCATGCGCTCTTTCGCGCCTTTGCCTGTCACAGTCAGCAAAGGTGCATCGCGCGGCACCGCCATGCGCGGCAGGGAAACAAGTTCGGTGGCGCGCAGGCCCGATCCATAGAGCAGTTCAAGCAGGGCGAGCAGCCTGATGCTCGCAGGTTTCCCGCTCTGTGCCTCGTTTTCGGCTTGCGCAAACAGCGCTGTGATCTCGTCATGGCTGAGGATCCTGGGCAGCGGCCGCCGGGCGCGCGGGCGCACGAGAACTGCGGAAGGATCATCCTCGCGCAGCCCCTCATCCTGCAAAAAGGCGTAAAACTGGCGCAAGGCCGAAATGCGCCGGGCCACGGTCGCGGGCGCAAGGCTGGCCCATTTGCGCGAAAGCTGCCCCAGCTCTTGGCTCGATACGCGCGCCAGATCGCCCACGCTTTCCGCGCTGCCCTCAAGATCGCGGCGATAAGCGGCCAGCGTGTTTGCCGCTGCGCCGCGCTCTGCGGCGAGCATGATCAGAAAGTCCTCGATGACAGCGGACACGCCTAGCCCCGCGCAACCGCCTCCGCGGCGATCATCCGGGCCTCTGCCGAAAGGCCCGCCTCGTTAAGCGCACGGGTGATGAAATACAGATGGCGCGGCGTCATCCGCTCCCAGCTCGTCCCTTGCATCCCCAGCCCGGCCAGCAAGGCCACAAGCCCCGCGTTGCGCAATTGCCCGGCGCGCGAGATCTTGTTGCTCCACGCGCTCGCCCGGGTAAGCTCGAGCCCGAGCTGATCGTCAAACTGTTCCACTTCGCCGCTGTCGAGACGCCCCAGCCCTGCAAGGCCCGCAACCAGAAAGGCCGCCTTGCTCTCGCTGGCATCATCGATGAAGCTGTCCACCCCGCCTTCATCCACAATCCCCGAGGATGGGTTGGCCAGTGCAAGCAAGGCCCAGGCTTCGCTGCCTTCCCCGACATTGCCTGCCCAGCGCATCGCATTGCGATCAAGCCCGGCGGCCAGCATCGAGGCGATCAGCCTTGCCGCATCCTCGCTTGGCACTTGCGATACCGGGAAACGTGCAGCGGCATAGGCGGTGAGCACCTGATTGCCGTAGGATGGCGCGCTCTCGTCGCTCCACAAGGCCCGCAGCGCATCTAGCCGGGCTTCGGGCGAGGCGGCAACATAGGCCTCGCGCAGACGCGCGGCCTTTTGCCGGTCCTCGTTGGTCGTATCCTCGCTTACATAAAATTGCGAATGCAAGCCAATCATCGCCGAGGATGACAGAACGCCGCGTTCTCCAGCGAGCATGCCCGCCTCGACGCGCCGCCTCAAGGGCACGGCAGGAATGGCGACATCGGCAAGTGTATAGCGCCGCGTCAATGACAGGCTTTCGGGAATGGGTTCACCCAGCGCGCGCGCCAGTGCGTAGCGCCATGGCGTGATCTGCGAAACATCGTCCCACTCGATATTGACCGCGCGGCGCCCCTCACCCGCCGCGCCAGCGAAACGCTGCGCCAGACGGACATCGATTTCCTCGGCCAGCCCGGTGCCAAGCACGCGCTGCATCTGCCTTTCGGCATCGCGTGCATCGCCGACATTGGCCGAGCACAAGGCCTGCACCAGTTCCCATTCGCCATCCTCGCGGATAGTCGGCTGCAAGCGCGCCACCGGGCACATGCCCAGCACATCGCCAGTCGCCAGATATGCGCCAAGCGCCGCATCGGTGAGCGCGAGGTCGTAATTGTTGCCGTCAACATCCTGTACCAGCGCGCGGGCAACAGTGCCCTCGCCCATGGCCACAAGCGCGCGGGCGCGCAGCGCAGTGAATTCCGCAGCGCTCATGCCGCTGGGTGCATCCATCCGGCTCGCCAGCGCGCGGCGCATGAGGATATGGCCCCAGCGCGAGATTACCGGCCCTTCGCTCGCTTGCAAGGCGGCGCGGACCAGCCTTGCCGATTGGCCCGAGACCGAATTGACGGCAAAACCGCCCTCGCTGCGCGCAAGCACGCCCACTTGCCGCATCGCACGGCGCGCGGCAGGCGGAATATCGAATTTGGGGCGCAGGCCAAGAAGCGCGTTGACCTCGTCCTCATCCATCGCTTCGAGTTCTTCGAGCGAGGGAAAGCCCTCGGGCAATCCGCTTGCAGGAGCTTGCGTCGTAGCCGTTTCATCGCCGGGAAGCGGCTGGATCACGGGGCTGGCTTCGGAGCCGGGCGTTTCGGTAGGCGTGGCCGGACGCGGCGTGGGCGAAGTGGGGCGCGGAGTAGGCGCCGGCGCGGGGGCCGGAGCAGGCGGCGCCGAACCGAAGCCGGGCGGCAGCAAATCCTCAGGCGCGGCCACCGCAAGGCTCGCCGTGCCCAGCGCAATCAATGCGCCGCCGATCATCAGTCCGCTTCGCCTAGCAAGCCGTATCACGCGCCAATCTCCGCCAAATTCACCTCTTGCTCAATCAATCGCGGCGTTTCGCGTCCGCCGTCGTACCAGGCGAGTGCCAGGACGCCGATAGCCAGCATGCCCAGGAAAACCAGGAATTTTGCCAGAAGACCCGTCATCCACCTGTCCGCATCCCATGCACCGCAACTTGCGCGGCAAACTTGCAAGCGCGAGTAGCGCAACTATAGGCCTTGCGGCAATGCACAACACGAATTCCCTTCCTGACGAGGCGGCCCTTGCGGGTCTGAAAGCCCGGATGACCCGGCCGCTGGTGCTCGTGGGTATGATGGGCGTGGGCAAATCGACCGTGGGGCGCAAGCTTGCGCAAATGCTCGATCTCGCTTTCTTCGATGCCGATGACGCGATTGCCGAAGCTGCCAATATGCCGATCGCGGACATTTTCGACACTTTCGGGGAAGGCCATTTCCGCGATGGCGAGCGCCGCGTGATTGCGCGCCTGCTCGAACACCCCGATTGCGTCATCGCTACCGGCGGCGGCGCTTTCGTACAAGCGGAGACACGCGATCTCATTCTTGCGCAAGGCGTCGCAATCTGGCTCGACAGCGATGTTCGCACACTCGTTGCGCGGGTCAGCCGCAATGACAAGCGCCCGCTCCTGCGCGGCGGCGATACCGAGGCGATCGTGCGCAAGATGAAAACGGAGCGCGAGCCGTTCTACCAGCTTGCCCCGCTCCATGTGAAAAGCGACAATGGGCCGCACACACAGACCGTGCTGCGGATTATCAGGGAACTCGACAAATGGCTGTGACACGCGTGGAATTGGCCGGGCGCAGCTATGATGTGCATGTGAGCGATGGATTGCTCGCCAATTTTGCCAGCCTTTGTGCGCCTTTGCTGCGCAAGAAGTCAGTCCCGATCATCACCGATGCGAATGTCGCGGCGAACTGGCGCGATACTGTCAGCAATGCGCTTCAAGCTGCCGGACATGAGCCTGATTTCCTCGTGCTCGATCCGGGCGAGGCGGCGAAAAGCTGGGGCGTGCTGGAGCAGGTGATCGATTGGCTATTGGCGCATGAAGTGGAGCGGGGCGATCATATCGTGGCGCTGGGCGGCGGCGTGATCGGCGACCTTACCGGCTTTGCCGCCGCGATCCTCAAGCGCGGTTGCGGTTTTATTCAAGTGCCCACCAGCTTGCTCGCACAGGTCGACAGCTCGGTCGGCGGCAAGACCGCGATCAACGCGCGCACCGGCAAGAATTTGATCGGTGCCTTCCATCAGCCCTCGCTCGTGCTGGCAGATACAGGCG
>DAIQNS010000212.1:0-4052 GCA_036788315.1 Alteraurantiacibacter sp.
CGCCATGATGTCATAACGCTCGAGCAGTTTGACGATGCGCGGCGCGCCCGCCTTGATGCCGTAGAGATAATTGCTCTCGTTCGAATAATTGCGCATCTTGGCTTTCACGAAGACGCCCAGCTCGTCGACCGGCTCCATCCCCCTGTCGCCGCGCGCCACGCTCATTTCGGAGCCTTCCTCGACATTGACGACGATGCTCAGCGCAAGCTTCGCGCCGTGGGGCCAGTCGATCCGTTCCTCCGCGAGCGGCATCAGTGCATTTCCTCCCCGCCGCTCACATTGAGCGCTTCGCCGGTCACATAAAACGCCGCCTCGCTCGCCAGCCACAGGCAAGCCGCTGCCGTATCGCCGGGGAGGCCCGGGCGGCCCATCGGGTTCTTGGCGGCCATGTTGGCGAGATAATCCTCGACCTTGGCAAAGCCGAGCAATTTCGAGAAATATTCGTTCTGCTGCGCGCCCAGCCCGGTCGTCACATGGTTGGGGCACACCGCGTTGACGGTGATGCCGTGCTGGCCCAGTTCAACCGCTGCCGCGCGCGTCAGGCCGACCATGCCGTGCTTGCTCGATACATAGGCGGGCAGATGCGGGAAGCCGGTCTTGGCGGCCTGTGAAGCTATGTTGATAATGCGCCCGCCCTGCCCGCGCTCGACCATGGCGCGCGCCGCGGCCTGCGTGCAATAGAATGCGCCCGAGAGATTGACCGCCAGGACATTGTCCCATTCATCCTCGGTATCGACTTCGAGCAGCGGCTTCATCTTGAAGCCGATCCCGGCGTTGTTGACCATCACGTCAACCCCGCCGAAGCTCTTCACCGCCTCATCCACCAACGCGCGGCACTGCGCGACATCGGCGACATTGCAGGCAATCGTCGCCACCTTGGCGCCGCGCGCGCGCAGTTCCTCGGCGACCTCCTCGGCCTCGGCATCGATTGTCAGGTCGGAGACAACGCAATTCGCGCCTTCATCGGCAAAGGCCTGCAAAATGCCTTGCCCCAGCCCCTTGTGCTTGCCCGAGCCGGTCACCACGATGGTCTTTCCGGCAAAGCTTGCGGCCATTTTACAGGTCCTCCGTCAGCACGAATTGCGGATTGTCGGCATATTGCTGGAACGGCGCGGCAGCGGTCTGGAATTCAGGCGTGGAGATATCGGCAAGGAAGCCGTCCATGTCGTTCACATCGATGATCTCGAAATACTGGAACGGCGGCGCGGCATCGGGTGCGCCGAACAGGCCGGTCGCCTTGTGCACGCTGAAGCCGTCGATCGAGCCGAGCGCGTTGACGCCGGGAATATCGCGCGTCCGCGCCCATTCCTCGTATTCGGCGATGTTCACGCCCTCCTTGAGATTGAACAGCACGATTATTCGCATGGCATGGCTCCCTTCATGAACGGCGCACGGTAAGCGCCGAGTTTGGTATCAAGATGGCGCGCGAGGGCAAACAGGCCCGCTTCGCTCCCCGGCTGCGCGATGATCTGCACACCGATGGGCAGGCCGGTGTCGGTCCAGCCCATCGGCAGGCTGATCGCGGGCAGGCTGGCGATATTGGCAAGGCAGGTGAAATCGGCCTGCGCGGCGGGCTCGCTCGCGGCATGGGGAAAGGCGGCATTGGGCACAGTGGGCATGATCACAAAACCGTGCTGAGCCACGATGGCGCGCATCTGCTCGCGCGTTTCGGCCAGCACTTGCTGATCCTCCTCCCATTTGCCGGGCGCGCGGCGCGGGCCGTAGGTGAGGAGCTGCGCAAGATGATCGGACAGCCCCTCCTGCTCCGCCAGAAGAGCGGCCAGCGTGCGCGAGCATTTGATGAAACCGGCATAGCGGATGCGGCCTGCAGGAAACGGCAAGGCGAAGCTTGCGGGAGGACCGGGCAACCATTCCAGCGCGCCTGCGAAAGCGGCCTCGACTTGGGGGTCGATCTCTACCCCGTGGTCGATCAGCACTGCGCCTGCGCCGTGCAAATCGCCCTCGCCAAATTCGCTGATCACCCGCGCCACGCGTTCGAGCACGTGGAGATCGCGCGCAATCGGGCCGATGGCGTCGAAATCGCGGTCGACGGGATCGAGGCCGCCCTGGCTCACGCGGTCCCCGGCAGGCTTGAAACCGTAAACCCCGCAATGCGCGGCAGGAATGCGCACCGAGCCCATCGTGTCGGTGCCCAGCGAAGCATCGCACAGCCCCGCCGCCACCGCCGCCGCGCTGCCGCCCGACGAGCCGCCCGGCGAATAGCCGATCCGGTGCGGATTGTGCACCGCGCCGAAATGCGGATTGTCGCTTTTGGAGCCGAGCGCGGCTTCTTCCATGTTGAGCGTGCCAAGGATCGCCGCGCCTTCCCGGCGCAGCGCCGCCACGCTCGCCGCATCGCGCGAAGCAATGCGCCCGGAAAGCGCGCCGATCCCGCCATGAAAGGGCAGGCCGCGCACCATGATATTGGCTTTGATGCCAATGGTGATATCCCTGAGAGCGCCTGTTCCGGCAGCAGCGCCCTCGTCCCACGCGAGGAAAGCGTTGAGCGGCGCGTTGCGCGCTCGCAAGGCGGCGAAATCAATCACCCCCAACCCCTGCCGAAGGCGCGAGGGGAGACCGTGCCGTAAACGCCCTCACAGGCCCCTCTCGTCGATCAGCCGCAAGGGCTTTTGCCGCGTGTCGATCTCGGTCGCACTGGCGGTTTCGCCCACGCCGACCAGTTTCACATCGACTTCCACCCCCAGCCCTTGCTTGAGCCGCTCGGCAAGCGCCGCCCGGTCGGTTCCGCCCCGGCTTTCGAGCGTCACGCGCATGGTATCACGCTGGTCTGCATCGCGCATCAAATGGCACACATATTCGCCCGTCAGGTCAGCGCGCTTCTCGATGATCGCCCCGATGGCATGCGGGAAAATGTTGATCCCGCGCAGTTTCACCATGTTGTCGCTGCGGCCGCGAAAGCCCGCAATGCGCTTGAAGGCGATTTCGCCGCGGCCGCCGAGTTCATGCGTCACATCATGCGTGTTGAAACGGATGCACGGCGCGATGTCATCCTTGTAAAGGCAGGTCACCACCATGTCGCCGCTCTCGCCATGGGCAATCGGCTGGCCGTGGTCGATATCGAGCAATTCGAGATATTGCGCATCTTCCCAGACATACATGCCATCGCGGTCCGGCCCCTCGCCTGCAATTGTCCCAGTGTCGCCCACACCGTACCAGTCATAAGCCTTGGCACCGTGCCAGGCGTCCTCGGTCGCCTTGCGATCTTCGGTGCCCAGATGGCCGATGATCATCTTGATGGCGATCTTGTCGAACAGGCCAAGCTCCTCGGCCGTACTCGCCAGCTTGCGGATATAATCGACAAAGCCGACCAGCGTGGTGACGCCGAAATCGGCCATCAATTGCACCTGATTGACACTGCGCGTCTCGATGCCTGTCCCTGCCGAAAGGAACACGCTGTTGGTATAGCGGGTCACCGCCTCGCGAATGTAATGCCCGCCGTTGATCATGCCATGGCCATAGACCGAATGCACCACGTCGACCGGCTCCAGCCCCATCCAGCGGTACATGCGGCCCACCAGCAGATTGCCGATCTCGCGCCCCTTGGGGCCGAACATCAGCACTTGCGGCTTGCCGGTGGTGCCGCTGGTGGTGTGAAATACGCTGGGGCTGCGGCTGTGCGCAGGGCCAAGCCCGTGAAAATCGCCATAGGGCGGATGCTCGGCAATCGAGGTCATCAGATCGCCCTTGTCATAGACCGGAAGCTTCGTGATGTCCGCAAGCCCTGCAATATCGCCCGGCTCGATGCCTTTCGCGCCCCACAGCCGCTGATAGAAGGGGATTTGCCAGCCGCGCGCCATCAGCTTCCTGAATTGCGCATCCTGCAGCGCGAACAGCTCGTCGCCGCTCATCGCCTGGTAGCGGCGCACGAAGGCCTCCCCGATGGGATAATCGGCCAGCATCTGGCGCGCATCGAAAGCTTCGAAATAGGTCGGGAAACTCATGCTCTCTCCGTGAAATAAGCGAGAGGCTGCGCGAAAATGCGCGGGTCGGCGCTGGCGGGGGCCAGTTCGCGCGCAAGGGCATATTTGGCC
>DAIQNS010000213.1:0-4016 GCA_036788315.1 Alteraurantiacibacter sp.
CGGAGACAAGGCCGACATAGCCAGTGCCGATCATCACGATACGCATATTCGTGTCCTTTAATGCAAGAGCCGCCCTGCCCTGTTGGCCGCCCTTGCGGACAGCGCCTCCGAGCGCACCTTTGCGCGCCGTTTAAGCGGCGAGCCAGTCGCTGGCAAGGCTACCCCCGGCCGCGATATCCCGGCACGCCCTGATCGGGCAGCCACAAGCCTTCAGGAGAGGTTCCGCTTTGCCAGAACACATCGATGGGAATGCCCCCGCGCGGATACCAGTAGCCGCCGATGCGGAGCCATCGCGGAGCCATCTCGCGCGTCAACCGTTCGCCAATGCCCACGGTCACATCCTCGTGAAACCCGTCATGATTGCGAAACGCGCCGAGAAACAGTTTGAGGCTCTTTGATTCCACGATCGTTTTGCCGGGCGCATAGTCGATCACCAGATGAGCGAAGTCGGGCTGGCCGGTAACCGGGCACAGCGAGGTAAACTCAGGGACGGCAAAGCGCACCAGATACAAGGCGTTGGCGCGCGGATTGGGCACATAATCGAGCACCGCCTCTTCGGGCGAGTTGGGCAAGGCGCTGTTCTGGCCGAGATGCAGCGGCCGGGGGGTGTCTGTCGGGTCTGTCATCCCTGCCTGATGGATCAAGGCGGCGTCCGGCACAAGTCAGCAGTTTTCGCGGCAAGCGGAAGGGCCTATGGCGCGGTTCATGAGTATATCCACTTATCCCCTGCTAATGCTCGCCAGCGGCCTCGCGATTGCGATTGCGCTTTCCATGCTGGTGCGCATTCTGGTGGCACGCCGGTTGAACGGAGCCGAACCGCTCGCTGCCCCACTCGACGAGGCTGACCCGGTTCTAGAACTCGAGCAACTCAGTTTCGATCAGGTGCCCAGAGCCGACGCGCCGCAAGCGAGTGCCATCGAATTCGGTGTACGTCCCGACAGGCTCGTCATCGACGAGCTGCGCTCACGGCTTGAATTCACCATGGCGCTTTTCAACACTACGCAGGCCACCTTGCTCGGCATCCACGTGACCAGCGATCTGCTGATTTTGGATGATAGCGCGCCGCAGCGCGGGCGCCCGACCAGTCCCACCATGCGGCAGGACGCGCTCGCACGGCTTGATCCCGGGGAAAAACTGCTCCTGCCAGGGGACTGGGACTTGCCCGAGGGGCTGCTTGCTGCCCTGTCGGACACAGCCAGCGGCGGCCTCTATCTCCTCGCGCGTGTGCGTATCACTGGCGGCAATATCGCTGCACAGTCCAAATATTTCATCTTCGGCCATTTGCGCGAAAACGGCCAATTGCTCCGGCTTGCCAATGAGGAGGAGAGTTTCACCAGCCTCGGGGTCACCGAGACCGGCACCTCGTGATCCCTGCGCGCGGGAAATTGGCGGCGCACAGAAGTTTACAGCACCCCACTTGCTCGGCTACGCCAACGCAATGGACGATCTGGTCTCAACACAATGGCTCGCGCAGGAACTCGGCGCGGCTGATCTGGTTATTCTCGATGCCAGCGCGCATCTGCCCGGTGCCGTGCGCGATGCAGCGGCAGAATTTGCCGCAGCGCATATTCCCGGCGCACGCTTCATGGCGCTGAAATCGCTTGTCGATCCCGATAGTGAAGTGCCCAGCGCCCTGCCCACGGCAATCCAGTTTACCGGCCATATGGCGCGCCTTGGCGTGAGCGAGACAATGCGTGTGGTGCTGTATGACGACAGCGAAATCCGCTCCGCCGCGCGCGCCTGGTTCATGTGCCGCATGAACGGGATGGCAAACGTCGCCATCCTCGATGGCGGCCTGGGCAAATGGCGCAGCGAAGGACGCGCGCTCGAAAGCGGCGAGCCGCAGACCGAAACGAGGCCCTTTGTCGCTGATCCGGCGAAAAGCGAGGGCATGGTGCGTTCAAAGGCGCAGATGCTCGCCAATATCGACAGCAAAGCCGAACAGGTCGTCGATGCGCGCGGCGCTGCGCGTTTCACAGGCGATGCCGAGGAGCCGCGCGAGGGCATGGCTTCAGGGCACATTCCCGGCTCGCGCAATCTCCCTTTCACCGCGCTTTTCAACGAGGACGGCACCTACAGAAGCCTCGATCAATTGCGCAGCGCGTTCCTTGATGCAGGGATTGATCCGGACCAGCCCGTGGTCGCCACTTGCGGCAGCGGGATTACCGCATCGGTATTGCTGTTTGCGCTTCACCTGCTCGGCAAAAGCGAAACCGCCGTCTACGACGGAAGCTGGGCTGAATGGGGCGCGGACAGCGCGCTGCCCGTTGCCACCGGAGCGGCCGATTGAGCCGATCTAAGGACGAGAAACCCGCCACCAGAGTGATCGGCGCGGGACGGCGGAGCGAATGGCTCGGTGTGCCGGGCAAGAAGGGCGCCGTTGTCAACCCGCCAATCTGGCGCGCCAGCACGCATATGTTCGAAAGCTGCGCGGATCTTGCCGGCGGGCGTCCGAATGTGCAGGGGCATTTCTTTTACGGCAGGCGCGGCGGGCCAACGCAATGGGCACTGTGCGACGCGCTCACCGCGCTTGAGCCCGGCGCGCATTCGACCGAACTTTTGCCGAGCGGCGTCGCGGCGCTCGCACTCGCGATGCTGGCGGTGCTGCGCCCGGGCGATGAAGTGCTGGTCACCGACAACGCCTATGAACCCACCGTGTGGATCGCGGCATCGATGCTCTCGCAATTCGGCATCACCGCGCGGCGGTTCGACCCGATAGATGTCGCAGGCTTTACTGCAAAGATCAGCGACAAGACCAGAGCCATCATGCTCGAGAGCCCGGGCAGCCTGACAATGGAGGTGTGCGATGTCCCCGCGCTGGCCGCAATAGCGCGCGAACATGGCGTGATCTCGATCATCGACAATACCTGGGCAACCGCGCTGGGCTTTCCCGCGCTCGAACGCGGCTGCGATATCAGCGTGATGAGCCTTACAAAGCACGTCGGCGGGCATTCGGACCTGATGATGGGCTCGATCAGCGCAGGCGAGGAGGTGATGGGCAAGGTGCGCCAGATGGTCCAGTTTCTAGGTCAGGTGGTATCCCCCGATGATGCCGCACTGGCCTTGCGCGGACTGCGTACGCTTGCTGTGCGGCTTGAGCGTAGCACGCAAAGCGCAGCCCGAATTGCCCGCTGGCTTGCAACGCGTCATGAAGTCGCCAAGGTGCTATGCCCTCTCATTCCCGGCGGTCCGGGGCACGACTTGTGGCAGCGCGACTTCACCGGCGGCTGCGGCCTGTTCGCCTTCGTGCTTGATACCGACAAGCACGGCCGTGCGCGCTTCATCGACGCGCTCGAGCACTTTGGCATAGGCTACAGCTGGGGCGGATACGAAAGCCTTGCCGTGCCCTTCGCCGCCAACCGCGAATATCCGGTGCATGACTGGCCGGCTGCAGCGCATGGTCAGGCGCTGTGCGGGGTGCGCGTGTCGATCGGTCTTGAAGACCCCGACGATCTGATCCGCGACCTTGAGCGCGGTTTTGCAGCAATGAGAAAGAAATGACAGCCACTGCCCCCCCTCTGCCATCCGATGCCGGTGCGCCCGATGCTGCCGCGCCCGATGCCGTTGACGCGCCGCCGCCGGCTCCCGTTGCCGACCCCGTTGATGAGCCAATGGCCGCAGATATGGTCGAAGGCGCTGGCGCACTGCAGGATGCCTTGGGCAACAATTCGGTCACCATAGGCAGGATCGTCGAAACGCTTGATGCCTATGGCTTCACCCTTGGCGATACGCGCTTCTCCTTGTGGAGCCTGATCGTCGTCGTGCTGGTGATTGTCGGGGTGATCCTCTTTGCGCGGATCGTCACGTCGCTCGCGCATTCCTTTCTCGGCCGGGTCAGCAGTCTCGAAGCAACGCAGCGCCTTCTGGGCGAAAAGCTGCTCACCGTGGCCATCTGGGCGCTGGCGATCATGGTCGGTATTGATGTACTCGGGATCGATCTCACCGCGCTCGCAGTATTCTCGGGCGCATTTGGCCTTGCGATCGGGTTTGGCCTGCAGAAAACCTTCGGCAATCTG
>DAIQNS010000214.1:0-1698 GCA_036788315.1 Alteraurantiacibacter sp.
GACCGGGCAAGGATGCGAGCGCCATGGTGCATGATCTGGTCACTGCCTATCGTGGTTCGATCAGCGCCGAGCACGGGATCGGCCAGCTCAAACGCGCCGAGCTGGGGCGGTTGGGCGATCCTGTGCAGATTGCGCTGATGCGCCGGGTAAAGGCCGCGCTCGACCCGTTGGGGATACTCAATCCGGGCAAACTTGTGCCGCTTGCGTCCGAGACGCCTAGCGCCTAAAGCCCCGCCCTGAATTGCGGTATCGGGGGCGGCCAATTCGCTTATCCCGGTTTCGCCAGATCAGCCAGTAGCGGAGAGATTTTCATGGCCAGCGCGCCGACCAACAATTTGCCGGTCCTCTACAAGGACCTCGTGCCCCTCAATTCCAACCAGCATGCCAAGTGGAGCTCGCGCACAGTCGACAAGGCGCCTTGGCTTGGCAACATTCATGCCGTGCCGCTCACGGTTGAGGAATTCCCCGCCGCGCAGCGCGACTATCCGATCGTGTTTTCTGCCGGGGAAAATCCCGTGCCGCTCGCGCTGATGGGCCTCAATGAAGGCGTGAACGTGTTTTTTCAGGAAGACGGCACGCCCAATGGCACACCCTACATTCCGGCCTATGCGCGTCGCTATCCCTTCCTGCTTGCGAAGATCGACCCCAATTCGGAAACGCTGTCGCTTTGCTTTGATCCCACAAGCGGCCTGATCGGCGAATTCGAGGAAGGCTCGGCGCTGTTCACAGACGACAATCAGCCCTCCGATCACACCAAGGCTCTGCTCCAGTTTTGCGAGAAATTCGAAGAGGCGGGCAGCAAGACTCAGGCTTTCATGCAAGAGCTGAAGAAAGCCGACCTGCTGATGGACGGCGAAGTGGCGATCAATCGCAATGATGAACAGGACAAGCCATTCATCTATCGCGGTTTCCAGATGATCAATCAGGAAAAATTCATGCAGCTTCGCGGTGACCAGCTGCGCAAATGGTCGGAAAACGGGATGCTCCCGCTGATCCATGCGCAAATGTTCTCGGTTGATCTGATGCGGGTCGTTTTTGCCCGCCAGATGGAGCAGGGCAAGGTTCCCGAGCGGCCCACCGCGCCCGCACAGCCCAACTGAGCGGAGAATACTGATCGCAGCTGAGGGGCATTTCAGCCCGAAAGGCTATATTGATCAATAATTTGCGTTAAAGACCAAATGCTGCCGGAAGTCCTTGAAACCGGCGGCATTTGCCATATATTCAAGAAGTTCGATCGGCGCTTCCCTCATGGCCCGGTCGGATTGGCACGCCACGGCGTGTCACCTCCCTGAACCTTGGCCACCTCGTGCCCTGTGTACGAGGTGGCTTTTTTTGTCCCGAATTGTCCTATTCAGCTGCTTGCGGCAAATCCGTGTGATGGCCCAATCCGCCATTGGCGAGTTCATCCGCGAGCCGGCGCACAAGCGATGCGATAATCTGCACCGTCTCGCCAAGTCCGTCTCCGGCCTTGTGCAGCGCCTTGTCGAGATAGATTTCGCGGCACACTTCGATCTGCACAGCGTTGAGCCCGCGCACCGGCACTCCATGCCGGTCGAGCACATAGCCGCCTGCATAGGGCCGGTTATGTGCAGCGACTCTTCCTGCCCGCTCGAAATGATCGAGCGCGACGCCAATGAGTGCAGGATCGCAGGCAGCGCCGAACCGGTCTCCCAAAACGAAATCAGGCGCCGGATCGCG
>DAIQNS010000214.1:1708-3999 GCA_036788315.1 Alteraurantiacibacter sp.
GTCCGGTCTTCAAGCCGAGCGGCGGCATCGAATGCAAATCCACCAGCAGGGCCGCACCCCACCGATCCCGCAAGGCCTCAAGCGTGCGCGCAAGCGCGGCGTGATAGGGGCGGTGCACATTCTCGATCCGCGCTGTCAGCTCAGCAAGCGGCATTCGCCTGCGCCACAATTCGCCCATGCCCGGCAGACGTCGCGGGACGAGCCCGAGCCCGCTGCGCGCGCGGCGTCCGGCAGCATGGCGCGGCAGATCGGCAGGCGCGCCTTCGGCAACCATCTCCCAATCCATATCCTCCCTTGAACGGTTGAGGTCGATCATCGCGCGCGGCGCATGGGCGATCAGGAGGCAAGCTCCGGTTTGCTCGGCGACCGCAGCCGCAACCAGATCGATCAGCCGGTCCTCCAGCCGCAACGATGCCTCGCGCGCCGCGCGCATGCTGCGCGTCAGGCTGGCGGGATAATGGCGCCCGGCGTGCGGCACGGCGATGAGGATGGGCACGGGCGCCGGTCGGGGATGGTGCAAAGTGAAGGCGGGATGTCCCTGCGCCCCTGGGATATGCCCGCCATCGAGCGTTTGCCCGGCATGATGGGCTGGGAACGAATCATTCTGGCCGGGCCTGTCGAATGTCATGCCCACAGTGCTGACGGCCTTTTTCACAAGTGTCAAAACCGGTGTGTCAAAGCTGGGCATCTGCAAATCGACACGGGATTTTTACAGAAGCCGAAGTATGCAGGGGAAACAGGGCGACCACTAGCGATTCCAACCGGACAAAGGACCAAAGCATGATCCGTATCCTGCTTGCAGAAGACGACGAAGCAATGCGCACTTATCTCAAGCGCGCATTGGAGCAGGCAGGGTATTCGGTGATGGCCGTGGATCGCGGCACGGCGGCAATGCCGCTGCTTGAAACCGAGATCTACGATTTGCTCCTGTCCGACATCGTCATGCCCGAAATGGACGGGATCGAACTGGCGCAGCGCTGCAACGAGATCAGCCCGAGCACGAAAGTGATGTTCATCACCGGATTTGCCGCCGTGGCGATGCGCGCCAGTCGCGATGCCCCGCAGGCGAAAATGCTCTCCAAGCCGTTTCATCTCAAAGACCTCGTGCTCGAGGTCGACCGCCTGTTCAGCGAGGCTGCTGTCGCATCAATCTGAAATGCGCGGGGCAAAGTGGCTTGCCAGCCGCGCAAGGCAAGGCTAATGCGCCGGCCTGCCCGGATGCATGTGGGCGTATAGCTCAGTGGTAGAGCACTGTGTTGACATCGCAGGGGTCGGAAGTTCAATCCTTCCTACGCCCACCATCCGGCCCCATCAGGCAGCGCCTTTCCCTCCTCCCGGAGTAGCACCGGCAAGCTCAATGCTTGGCGATGTAGTCGCGCGCCTCCTGCTCGATCACATGTAGCTCGGCAATGGTCTGATCGATGGCGACGCGCTGCGCGCGCAGTTCATCGAGACGCGAAACCACTCTGCCCAGCAGGCGTCGCGTCTGCTCAATGTGCGCTGGATCGTGATCGGCATCGTAGAGAGAGAGGTGTTCGGCAATCTCGCGGATCGAAAAGCCTAGCCGCTTGCCGCGCAGGATGAGCCGCATGCGCCCCATCTCGCGCTTGGAATAGACCCGCATCGCCCCCACGCGGCGCGGATTGATGAGGCCCTTGTCCTCATAGAAGCGCAAGGTGCGTTGAGTGACGCCCAGTTCGGCAGAGGCCTGGGCAATTGTGGCCAGATGGTCCTCGCCGCCCGGTGCGAAATCCTCACCGACCTCTGGTTCGATCTGTTTGAGGGCCATCGGCTTTGTCATTGGTGTGCCTCCTTGGGCGTATCGTCGCTCAGCGCTGCAAGTTTCGCAGCAGCGGCCTTGGCTTTTTCCTCGGCTACGAGCTCTTTCTTCTCGAGCTTGCCGACCAGTGTCTTGGGCAGTTCGTCGCGAAACTCGTAAGCGTCGGGCAGTTCGATGGGATTGAGCCGCACCTTAAGAAACGCATGAAGCTCCGCCTCGCTCAGTTCCATGCCCTCCTTCAAGGCGATGAAAAGCTTGGGTGCTTCGCCGCGATAATCGTCGGGAATGCCGATCGCGATCGCTTCCTTGACAGCCTCGTGCGCGTAGGCGGCATCCTCGATCATACGCGGATAGACATTGTATCCCGAGCACAGAATGATGTCCTTGATGCGGTCAACAAGGAAGAGATAGCCGTCCTCGTCGAGATAGCCGACATCGCCAGTGCGCAGCGCGCCATCGAAGAAAGTCTTTTCGGTGGCATCCGGGCGGTTCCAATAGCCTTTCATGACCT
>DAIQNS010000215.1:0-3965 GCA_036788315.1 Alteraurantiacibacter sp.
CTCGCCGCCGCCTCGCCAAACACGAAACATTCGAGCAGGCTGTTCGACGCGAGGCGGTTGGCCCCATGCAGCCCGCTCTCGGTGCATTCGCCTGCCGCCCACAGGCCCGGAAGATCGGTCCGCCCATCGAGATCGATCAGGATGCCGCCGCAAGTGTAATGCTGCGCAGGGACGACCGGGATCGGCTCGCGCGTCATGTCGATGCCCAGCCCGAGCAGCTTTTCATGGATCGTGGGGAAATGCTCGATCACGAATTCGCGCGGCTGGTGGCTGATATCGAGATGCACATAATCGAGACCGAAGCGCTTGATCTGATCATCGATCGCTCGCGCCACCACATCGCGCGGAGCCAGTTCCATGCGCGCTGCGTCGTAATCGGTCATGAAGCGGTGGCCCGTCTCGGGATGCAGCAAATGCCCGCCCTCGCCGCGCACCGCCTCGGTGATGAGGAAATTCTTGACCTCGAGATTATAAAGGCATGTGGGGTGAAACTGCATCATCTCCATGTTGGAAACCCGCGCCCCTGCACGCCAGGCCATGGCGATGCCGTCGCCCGTTGCCCCGCGCGGCGCGGTGGAGAATTGGTAGACGCGGCCCGCCCCGCCAGCCGCAAGGATCGTGGCGCGCGCAAGATGCGCTTCCACCCGGCCCGTTTCGGTATTGAGCGCATAGACGCCCCAGACCCGGCCGCTCGCTGAATACTTCGCCTCGTGCCTGCCGGTGATAAGCTCGACACAGGTGCGCTCGGGCAACAAGGTGATATTGGCGTTTTCCTCCGCCGCCTTGAGCAGAGCGGCCTGCACCGCCCAGCCGGTCGCATCATTGACATGGACGATCCGGCGATGCGAATGCCCGCCTTCGCGCGTGAGATGCAGATCGCCGCTTTCACGGTTGAACGGCACGCCCAGCTCGCACAGGCGATCAATCGCAGCGGGCGCGCGCGCGATCACGAATTCGACCGTGTCGCGGTCGTTGAGGCCAGCGCCTGCCACCATGGTATCGCGCACATGGTTCTCGAATGTGTCACCTGTATCGAGCACCGCCGCAATGCCGCCTTGCGCCCAGGCGGTAGAGCCCGAACGCAAATGCCCCTTGGCGAGCACGAGCACCTTGCGGGTTTTCGCCAGCGACAGCGCGGCAGTCAGCCCCGCTGCGCCCGAGCCGATGATGAGGATGTCATGCTGTGTGGTTTCGCTGCTCATTGCGCCTCTTTGCCGCTGCGCGCGTCTTGTCGCAAGCGCGCCTCTCACGGACGGTCTTTTGCCGCCCAAGAGCTAGCCCGTAATATTGCGTTAACCATAGCTTGTCTGAAACAGGCGCATTCTTCGGGGGCGAAGGAGACATGCCGTGGCGCATCATCACCAGTTTCATTATACCGGCCCGCAAGAGCCAGCCCCGACCAAACACCGCAAGCCGCCGGCGCGTCCGGGCGAATCCGGCGCGAAGCTCAAATGCCATCTGAACCGGCATGAGCCTTTCGCGCGGCAGGCCAATTGGACAGGCGAGCATTACGTCAGCAAATGCGAACATTGCAGCGCGCCCATCCGCCGGGTGAGCTCGGGCAAATGGGTCAAGGACAAAAGCGCGCTCGATTATCTGTAAGCGCGCCTAATCGGCGTCCTCGACCGCACGCGTGAGGTGCACGAACACATCCTCGAGGTCCGCCTCACGGGTCGTGACATCGGCGATGACAAAACCCTGCTCCTGCACTCTGGCGAGCACCTGTCCGGCGGTCATTCCGCTCTTGTCATAGGTGATTTCGATCAGGTTCTCGCCCACTTTCACGCATTTGCGGAAGCGCGGATCGGCGGGCAATTCGCCCACTTCCCCATCGATTGTGACCGAAACGATTTTCTCACCCATCATGCCGACAAGTTCACGTGTGGGTTTGTTGGTGACCAGCTCGCCGTGGTTGATGATGGCAATGCGGTCGCACAATTGCTCGGCTTCCTCGAGATAATGCGTGGTGAGCACCAGCGTCACGCCCTCGGCATTCATTTCGCGCACGAGTTCCCACAATTGCTTGCGCAATTCCACATCGACGCCCGCGGTCGGCTCGTCGAGCACGAGGATCGGCGGGGAATGGACCATCGCCTTGGCAATCAGCAGCCGCCGCTTCATCCCGCCCGAAAGCGTGCGCGCATAGGCGTTGCGCTTGTCCTCGAGCCGGACCGCGCGCAGCAATTCCTCAGAGCGCCGCAGCGCCTTGGCAATGCCGTAGAAGCCCCCCTGGTTTTCCAGCACTTCGAACGGCGTGAAGAACGGATCGAAGACGATCTCCTGCGGAACGATGCCGATATTGAGCTTGGCATTGCGATGATCGCGGTCAATGTCATGGCCCCAGATCTTCACGCTGCCGCCGGTCTTGTTCACAAGGCCCGCCATGATGTTGATCAGCGTGGACTTGCCCGCGCCATTGGGCCCAAGCAGGCCAAACACGCCGCCTGTGGGCACATCGAAACTGACGCCCTTCAGCGCTTCTTTCGGCGGCGCGTTGCCAGCGGCAGCATAGACCTTGGCCAGATCGCGGATTTCGATTGCAGCATCAGACATTGCGGCTGCATTTGCGGAGAAATCATGGCCGAGTAAACCCCCGGCAAAGGCCTCTGCCCCAACGCAGCCAGCCGCCACTCGCTTGTTGCGGGAATCGCGGCTTGGGATTAACGCACGAAACATGGACAACACATCACGATTGATCCCCGAAGTGACTCTGGTCGAAGATGCGCGCGTTTGGTGCGACGGGGCAGGCGACATTCGCGGCGGCGCAAACTACCGCCCCGCTTCGCTGGGCCATCCGCGCGTCTACATGCAGATCGACGAGAAGGGCTATGTCGACTGCGGCTATTGCGACCGGCGTTTCGTGCTGATCGGCGGCCCGGCGGATGGTGGTCTGGCTGATGATGGCAGCGCGCCCGATGTCGCAGCACCTGGCATCAGCAGCGCCGCGGCGGGAACAGGAGCGGTCAGCGAAGGTTAAGTTGGTTCAGGGTATATTCGCCGCACAGTATTGGGAGATATACGATGAAATTCCTTTTGGCCGCCGCTGCAAGCGCTGTCATGGCGCTAGGCGCCGCTCCGCTTGCCGCTCAAGACAATGAAACCCGCGCTGATCGCGATGCCCGCCTGCTTGCCAAAGACATGGCGGAGATGGATCAGGAAGCTTTCGCCAAGCTGACCGAAGGCCGCGTCGCCGGAGAACCCACCAGCTGCGTGAACACCTTCCGCAGCAACGGCATCCGCATTGTGGAAGAGGTCGGGCTGGTTTATGAATCAGGCGATACGATCTGGATTGCCATCGCGCGCAATCCCAAGCGCCTCGACGATTTTGACGTGCCCGTAATCGAACGTCATGGCAGTCATCTTTGCAAGTTTGACCAGATCACCATGGTTGATCGGACTTCGCAGACCTTCTCGGGCGTGCTGTTCCTGCACGACTTCGTGCCTTACACCAAGGTTAAGGACGAAACTTCGGAAGGTTGATCGCGCGCTTTCTTGCGCAGCGCTAACGCAGTTTCGCCGCCTCTCCCGCGCGTCTGACGCACACGGGAGGGGCGGCGAAATGCGCTTTATTCCCACTCGATCGTGCCGGGCGGCTTCGAGGTGTAGTCGTACACCACCCGGTTGACCCCCTGCACCTCGTTGACGATGCGGGTCGCAACGCCGGTCAGGAAGCCTGCATCGAAGGGGTAGACATCGGCGGTCATGCCGTCGGTGCTGGTCACCGCGCGCAGGGCGAGCACGCTGTCATAGGTGCGCGCATCGCCCATCACGCCCACGGTCTTGACCGGAAGCAGCACGGCAAAGGCCTGCCAGATCGCATCGTACAGGCCCGCCTTGCGGATCTCGTCGAGATAGATCGCATCGGCCTTGCGCAGGATATCGCAGCGTTCCTTGGAAACCTCGCCCGGAATGCGAATGGCAAGCCCCGGACCGGGGAAGGGATGGCGGCCCACGAATTTCTCGGG
>DAIQNS010000216.1:0-3936 GCA_036788315.1 Alteraurantiacibacter sp.
GCGCGCTGATCCGGCATTTGCCCGAGGTGAAGCGATGAACTCCTTGCGCGCGGCGCTCGCGCTTCTTGCCCTTGCCCCCGTAATGCCCACCACAGCGCTGGCCGATACGCATATCGACAATGTCGATGGGATAGCGATGACCCGTCAGGGGGCAGTCGACCGGTTTGCCGGCATGGTCATCGATGAAGATGGCCGCATTGTCGAATTGCTCGATTTTGGCGACCGTCCTTCGCGCACGATCGACTATTATTTCGACGGCGAAGGCCGCGTTGTCGCGCCCGGCTTTGTCGATGCGCATGTGCATGTGATGGAGCTCGGGCTGAACACGCTCACGCTCGATCTGTCGCAGGCCCGGTCGCTAGAGGAGGCGCTATCGCGCCTTGCCGCCTATGCCGCCGCGCATCCCGAGCGTCCCTGGTTACTGGGTTCCGGCTGGAACCACGAGGCCTGGGGTATGGCGCGCTTCCCCACCGCTGCCGAGCTCGATGCCGTCGTCAGCGACCGGCCCGTGTGGCTTACGCGCGTCGATGGTCAGGCGGGCTGGGGCAATTCGCTCGCGCTCGCGGCAGGGGGTATCAGTGCGCAGAGCAAGGATCCCACTGGCGGGCGGATCGAACGGCTACAGGGTTCGCGGGTGCCTTCCGGTGTGCTTGTTGGAGCGGCGCGGACAAGCCTTGAGGCGGCGATCCCCCCGCCGCTTCCCGAAGACCGCGATCTTGCCTTGCACAATGCGCAGGAACTGGTGCTTGCAGCCGGAGTGACCGCCGTGGCCGACATGGGCACGAGCATCGAGGACTGGATGGCGTATCGCCGCGCAGGCGACGCCGGGCGCTTGCAGATGCGCATCATGTCCTACGCCGACACTGTCGACACCATGCTTCTGATCGGCGGGCCTGCACCCACGCGCTGGCTGTATGACGACCGCCTGCGGCTGAACGGTGTGACGCTTCATCTCGATGGTGCGCTCGGCTCGCGCGGGGCGCTGCTAAAGGCGCCCTATGCCGATGCGCCGGGCACAAACGGGCTGATGCTGACTTCGGGCACGCAGCTGCGCAATCTGATGAGCCGCGCCGCGCTCGATGATTTCCAGGTTGCGATCCAGGCGAGCGGCGATGCCGCCAATGCCGAGGCTTTGAACGCGATCGAGGAACTTGCTGGCGATTACGGCGGCGACCGGCGCTGGCGCATCGAACATCTGCACATGCTCGATCCGGCCGATATTGCGCGGCTGGCGCAGCATGGCATCATCGCCTCGATGCAGCCGGTACACCAGCCCTCGCAGCGCCGCATGGCCGAGGCCCGGCTGGGGCCCGAGCGGCTGCGCGGTGCCTATGCCTGGCGCTCGGTCCGCGATACCGGCGCGGTGCTCGCGTTCGGCTCGGCTGCTCCGGTCGAGCCGCTCAATCCGCTCGCTGGCATTGTCGCGGCGATCAGCCGCACGGACGCGCTCGGCGAGCCGCAGGGCGGCTCGATGCCCGAGGAGACGATCAGCCGCGAGCAGGCCCTCTCCGCCTACACCAGCGGAGCCGCCTTCGCCGGTTTTGCCGAGGGCCGCTTCGGCAGCCTTGCCGAGGGCGAGCGTGCGGATTTCGTCATCCTGAGTGCCGATCCGCTCGCTGCGGGCACACCGGATCTGCGGCAAATCCGCGTTCTCGAAACGTGGATCGCGGGGCGCCGCGTGTATCGGGCTGCTGAGCCGAAAGAATAGGTTAATTTGCGATTAGGCCGCTCTGCCAAATGGTTACCACCGGCCTAGGGTTTCGCGCAGAATGGCTTTGCTGCGTTGCAACGAGTATAGCATTGGCGAATTGAAACAATTGTCAGGGAAGATTTGATGATGCGCAAGAAGCTCCTCACTGCTGCCGCAGCTGCGATGGCACTGGTAACCGCTCCGGTTGCCGCTCAGGCGGCACTGGCCGAGCGCACGCCCGCCGCGATCGGCAAAAGCGAAAGTCTCGATTCGGGCGTGCTGCTGGCGCTGGTAGGAGCGGCTGTGGTTGCTGTCGGCATCATCATTGTCGCTGACGACGACAGCCCCACCAGCCCGTAAATTTCGCAATAGCGCGCACTCGCCGCTGAAGCGGGTGTGCAGGAAATCTGTATCCAACACTCAAGCGAGGCCAGCGATGGTCTCGCTTTTGTGTGCCGGGCGCAAACGCGGTTTATTCGGCAGGCTTCTCGCTTTGCGTTCCAGTAGACTCGGCGTCCGGCTCTGACGTTGTCGCCAGCGCGGTCCCTTCGGCTTCGCGCGCGGCCTTCTTCTCGCTGAAGCGCATGATCAGCAGCGATCCTTCGAACAGCAGGAGCAGCGGCGCGGCGAGCATAAGCTGCGACACCACATCGGGCGGTGTGATCACTGCGGCCACGATGAACACCGCGACCACGATATAGCGCCGCGCGCCAACCAATTGATCGCGCGTCACCAGCCCCGCGCCGTTCAGCAGCAGGAGCAGAACCGGCAAGAGAAAGCTGGCACCAAACGCCAGAATGAAGCGCATCACCAGATCGAGATAATCGCCCATCGCGGGCAAGGCTTCCTGCGGGATGCCCGCCACATCGCCCTGAAAGCCCAGAAACCATTTGAAGGCCAGCGGCATCACCACGAAATACGCTAGGCTGGCCCCGGCGGTAAACAGGATCGGCGTTGCCAGCATGAAAGGCAGGAAGGCCTTCTTTTCCTTGGCATAAAGCCCGGGCGCTACGAAAGCCCAGAGCTGGTTGGCGATGATCGGGAAGGAGACGCAGAAGGCGGCGAATATCGCCACCTTGATCTCGACGAAGAACGCCTCGTAAAGCTTGGTATAGATCAGCCGTCCCTCGCCCTCGGGGAAAGCTTCGGTCAAAGGCCGCACGAGCCAGCCGAAAATCACATCGGCAAAATAGAAGCAGACACAAAACGCGATGCTCAGGGCCAGGATCGCCTTCATCAGGCGGTTGCGCAATTCGATCAGATGATCAAGCAGCGGTGCCTGCGTCTCGTCGAGATCCTTGACCTGCAGCACCATGGCTCAGCTCTTCCCTGCCGTATCGGAATCGGCGGCTGGAGCAGTTTGCGCTGGCTCTTCCTTCGCAGCGTTTTCCTGTTCGAGCTTCGCGCGGGCGAGATGCGTCATCTGAGGCTCTTCAGCATTGGCCTTTTCGGCAGGCGCGGGCTGCGCCGCCTTCGCCTCGGCGGAAGCCGCAGCTGCTTGTTCGGGCGGATGCTCCTTCATGATCTGCTCGTTCTTGGCGGCCCACTTCTTCTCCATCTCCTCCAGCTCGGCTTCGCGCACCATGGCATCGAGCCCCGCACGGAAATGGCCTGAAAGCTTGCGCATCTGCGCGATCCAGCGGCCCGCATGGCGCATCGCCAGCGGCATGTCCTTGGGGCCGATCACGACGACGGCCACGATGACGATCAACAGGAGTTCGGTTGCGCCAAGATCAAACATTGCAAACGGCGCTCACAATCTAGGTTCGAGGGTCTCGCTCAACCCGTGGTCTTGTCGGTGGCTTTTTCGGGCGTCTTTTCGGCAGCGCCGACATCCTTTGCCGGCTCGGCTGCAGGCGCTTCGATGCGGGCCGAAGGCTTTTGCTCGGGCGTGGCGACATCTTCGCTCATGCCCTTCTTGAAGCTGGAAATGCCCTTCCCGAAATCGCCCATCATCTCGGAGATCTTGCCCCGGCCGAAGAGGACAAGAATGACGACGGCGATGATGGCGATCTGCCAGACACTAAGACCCATGGTGCAACTCTCTGATTAGATGATGGGAAGCAATATAGGCCTTATATGACCCCAGCGCCAGTCACGCCTTGGGCCGGGAAGAAAAATCACTGGCCGGATGGGCGCCATCGGCAATTACCTCGTCATTATCGCCTTCATCCTCCTCCTGTGCATCGGTTTCATCGGCCTGCCGGGAAACTTCTTCGTCGTAGGCATCGTCGACAGGATCGAGC
>DAIQNS010000217.1:0-3933 GCA_036788315.1 Alteraurantiacibacter sp.
TCGGTCGCCTTCTCGGCGATGAAATCGGTGCGCGCCTTCTTCAGCGGCGCAAACAGCAGATCGAGGTCCGGTCCGCCCTGCTGCGCGCGCAGCCTCTCGGCGCAGACCAGTCGCCCCCCTCGGCGCCCGGCATCGGCGATCGTGCAGCGCCACTCGCCATCGACGCCGTTGAACAAGGCCACGGCGGACCCCGGCGCAAGCCGCATCACGGTGAACAAATAGTTCGCCTGCTCGGGCCCGATGGTCACATCTGCGCCGGCCGCCAGCGACGCTGCCACGAAAAGCCTGACTTTCGGCGCGGGTTCGGTCATGACGTCTCTCCATGAGCACGCCCCTCGATACCGCCGCGACCGCCGCCGATGGAAGGGTTGCCGACGCTGTGGACCGCAACTGGGTGGACGGCCTCGCCCCACCATGGTCGCGCCCATGGCTGCGCCTGTCACGCCATATTTGCCCAGGAGCCATGGCAAGGCTGCCAGCGCAAGCGCTGTGGGCACCAGCCGCAGGAGGAAATTCACGATTGCCTGCCCGCGCGACAGCGTGAGCGCTTCGAAACTGGCCCCCGCGAGCTCGATCGCCGCTGCTGCCGCCAGCACGACGAGCGGCCAGTATGCCTCGGAAAAATCCCGGCCCGCAATCGCGACGATGACCCAATTGCCCGCCGCCAGCGACAGAAGCACGGCGGCCATTCCGGTGACCAGCGCGATGATTGCCATGCGCCGGGCGATCTGCACGGCTTTTTCGGGGGCGCGCACAAGCTCGGGATAGGTGGCGCGCAGCAGCGCCTGTGCGAGTTTGAGGACGCCTTCGCCGATCTGCATCGCCACGCGGTAAATGCCTGCAAGCGCCGCTCCGCCGAGCGCGCCTACCAGAAGCACGACCACTTGCCGCGAAACGATGGTCAGCATCGCGGTAAGGCTGGTCGCCGCGACAAAGCTCCACACCTTGCGCTCGGCATGCGGCAAGCTCGTCAGACTGATCGCGCGCCAGGCAATCGGCTGCGTGCGCGCCGCCAGCCGCCAGTACATCGCCGCTGTCGCCGCTTCGGCAAGCGCCCAGAGCGCCAGAAACGCGGGGATCGTGGGGGCAAGGAGCGCCGCCACAAGCGCGCCCGTCGCGCGCACGATCGAAGGTGTCGCATCGGCAATCGCGGCGCGGGCATAGCGGTCGTGCAGGCGCAGAATGCCGGTCGGCGTGGAGCGGATCGAGAGCAGGTAAACCATTGTGAAAGCGAAAGTCATGCCGCGATATTCGCGCGCAATGGGCAACCAGTCCCCGGCAAAGGCAAGCAGCAGCCCGGCCGCCAGCGTACCAAGAGCAATGGTCACAAGATCGAGCCCGAGTGCGAAACCGACTACCCTGCCGCGCGATTCCTCACTTTGGCCCCATTGGATGATCGTCTGCCATGTCTGGAACGAGGCGAAGCCCACGATCATTTGCGCAAAGGTGAAGATGAGGACGAACTGGCCGAAGCCTTCGAGCCCTAGTGCGCGCGTGGCGAGCGCGAGATAGACAAGGCTCAGCACGGCATTCACGCCGCGTGCGCTCATCAGCCAACCAGTGTTCTGCAGCGCGCGGCGGATCATCGGCCCGCTATAGCGCAGGCGCGGCTCAAGGCTAGCTCCGCGGTTCGGGCACCTGTGCAAGAGGCACAAGGATCAGCTCATTGCTCTCGATCCGGATCGAGGCGAGGCGCGAGAGCAAATTCATGCCGATGACATTGGTATTGCCGAAATTCGGCGAGATCACCGCGTCGAGCCCCTCGGCAGTGATATTGCCGACGCGCAGGCTGTCGACTGTGGTGAGCTCGGCAGCCACCACGCCATTGGCGGTCTGCATCCGCAAGGGCATACCGCCCACGCGCGGTTCTAGCCCTGCCCGCTCAGCGGTCTCTGCCGAAATCGCCGTCAGCGTTGCGCCGGTATCGACCATGAAAGCCGCTTCGTGCCCGTTGACCTCGGCGCGCAGCCAGTAATGGCCATCGGGCGCAATCGGCACACGCGTTTCTCCGCCGCTGACGACCTGCTCGGGCAGGCCCGCTCCGGGCAAGGCGATCGAATAGCGCGGATCGAGACGCGAGAGCTGCACCACGATCAGCACCAGGATCGCCATCAGGCCCAGCGTGCTGGTGAGCCGCAGGAGCTTGCCCAGAGCAGGCAGACGCCCGAGCATGAAAGTTCCGATCAAACCCAGCGCCATCGCCGCCAGAGCAGCGATCAGCAGGCCCGAACGGGGCGTATTGGTCAGGCTGGCGACCAGCTGATCCCAGACAGGGGCAAGTTCCATGAGGCGCTATATAGGAAGTGGCACAGCGTCTTGCGAGATCACGTCAAGGCGCGCCGCGCGGCACTGTGGCATGCGCCAGAACAAGCGCAAATTGCCCCTTGGCATCGTGCCATCGGGCCATCGGCGTCCAGCGGCCCGCGAGCAGCAGCGTATGCGCGCTGCGCAGATCGAACTTGTGGCTGTTTTCGGTGTGGATCGTCTCGCCCTTGCGCATCGAGAAGCTCGTGCCCGACACGCTGAACGAGACATCCTCACGCGCTTCGAGATGCATTTCGATCCGCGCGTAGATATCGTTCCAGCGCGCCTGATGGACAAAGGCCTCCTCGGGTATGGTGCCGTTGAGCTCGCGGTTGATGCGGGTGAGCAGATTGCGGTTGAACTGCGCGGTCACGCCTGCCGCATCATCATAGGCGGCGCGCAGGAGCTGTTCGTCCTTAATGAGATCCATGCCGATCAGCAGCAGTGCCTCATCGCCCAGCGTTTCACGCATTGAGCGCAAGAGATCGACCGCGCTGCGCACGACCATGTTGCCAATGGTGGAGCCGGGGAAGAAACCGAGCTTGGGGCTTTGCTCGACTTCGCCGGGCAACGTCACCTTGCGGGTGAAATCCGCTTCGACCGGATACACCGGAAGTCCGGGAAACTTGGCCGCAAGCTCGGCCGCCGAGGCGCGCAGGAACTCGCCCGAAATATCGAGCGGAACATAGGCGCAAGGCTCGATCGCGCCGAGCAGCAGAGGCGTCTTCACCGAGGAGCCCGAGCCGAACTCCACCACCGCACGGCCCGGCCCGATGAGCTGCGCAAAATCCTGCGCATGGGCGGTCAGGATCTCGGTTTCGGCGCGGGTCGGGTAATATTCGGATAGCCGCGTAATCTCTTCGAACAAATGCGATCCGCGCTCGTCATAGAACCAGCGCGCTGGCACCGCCTTTTGCGGCTCAGCAAGCCCGGCCAGCACATCGCGGCGGAAGTTCTCATCCACGCCGTCGGCACCGCGTTCGACAATTTGCAGGCTTGTTTCGCCGGCCATCAAATGCTCCTCGTCTCGTCGCGGGCAAGCCTGAGCCCGGTAAACTGCCAGCGTTGATGCGGGTGAAAGAAATTGCGATAGGCGAGCCGCGAGGAGCCGCGCACCGTGGCGCAGCTCGCGCCCTTGAGCACCCATTGGCCCGCCATGAACTTGCCGTTATACTCGCCCACCGCGCCCTCCGCCGCGCGAAAGCGCGGATAGGGCAGATAGGCCGAGCGCGTGAATTGCCAGCAATCGCCGAACAGCGCCGAGGGCGCTTCGCCAGCGGCGGCGCGCTGCGGTAGCGGCGGCGCAGCATTATCGAGCTGATTGCCCGCCAGCGGCGAGGCATCCTGTGCGCGGGCGAGCGCTTCCCATTCAAATTCTGTCGGCAGGCGCGCGCCTTGCCATTGCGCGCTGGCCCATGTGGCAAATGCATCGGCTTCGTAATAGCTGACATGCGCGACCGGCGCGTGCGGATCGCGCTTCTGCCAGCCGCAATGCGTGAAATGCTCATCCTCGCGCCAGTACAGCGGGGCGCAAATGCCTTCTGCCTGCACCCAGGCCCAGCCATCCGACAGCCACAAGGCGGGATTGCGATAGCCGCCCTCGGCCATGAAAGCCTCCCAGTCGCGGTT
>DAIQNS010000218.1:0-3922 GCA_036788315.1 Alteraurantiacibacter sp.
AAGCCGCCGCCATGGGACAAGACCGCGCATGAAGCTCACCCTGTGATAATGGCGCGGATGAAGCTGGAACCGAGCCAATGAGCGCGGCGCGAACTCCGGCCGCGAACAGCGCCGAGATTGGCGCCGCAGCAACGGCAGAGATTAGCGCTCCGAAAATCAGGCCCAAGGAGGAACGCGGCGGGCCGCTCGTCATTCTGGCAATCGTCATTCTGGCATGGATTGGCGGGCGCATCATAATGCTGGAGCCGCGCAGCGAAGCCTCGGCGACCATGCTGGCACGCGCGCCAGCAGTCGCACAGGCAGCCAGCAGGCGCGCCCCCGCCTCACCATCCGCGCGCATGGCGCCTGCTGCTGCGATGGACCCGGCTTTGCGCCTTGCGTCTTCTCATGGTGCTTTCTCGGCAAGACCCTTCGGCCCGGCCTTGCCGCCCCGGAGTTCCGCGAGGCTGGCTGGCCAAGGCGATGAATGGATCAGCATTGCAGCAGACAATGCAGGGTTTGGCCCGCTTGTGCAGCTTGGCCGCAGCGCAGCCCGGCAACCCGCAGCACCGTCCGCAGCGCCGTCCGGTACCGCATCCGCCCCCGACCATGCGCCGCCTTCTGCAATGCCGCTCGCATCGCGCTTCTCGCCCGACAGGTTTTCGCTCGATAGCTGGGCCTTGTGGCGCGAGGAGAAGGCGTCCTCGCTGGCTGCGGGCGCGCCGGCCTATGGCCGCAGCCAGGCGGGCGCAGCGCTGCGCTACGCGCTCGCGCTCGGCAGCCTGCACGCGCCGCAAGCGCATCTGCGTGTCAGCAGCGCGCTCGATGGCCCGCGCGAACGTGACGCGGCACTTGGTGTCTCGCTGCGTCCCTTGCCCGCCGTGCCTGTGCGGCTCGCGCTGGAGGGGCGCGTTACGCAGACCAGCGGCGATACGGCGGCACGTGCTGGCGTCTATGCAGTAAGCGAGATCGCGCCTTTTGCGCTTCCGGCCGGGACGCGCGGCGAAATCTATCTGCAGGTCGGCTACGTCACCGGCGAATTTGCCACGCCCTTTGCCGATGGCCAGGCCCGCATCACACGCGAAATCAGCGCTGTTGGCGGCTCCCGGCTGGAGGTTGGCGCGGGCGCATGGGGCGGGGCCCACCGCCAGTCTCAGCTTCCCGCTTGGCCAGGGCTATGCCCGCGTTTCCGCCGATTACCGCATTCGCGTGGCTGGCGATGCCGCGCCCGATAGTGGCCCTGCGCTCACACTCGCCACAGCTTTTTGAGACAAAGCACGCCATTCACCTTCTATCCAGCCCCGCACTAGTTTAGCGCTTGGTCATGGATGTCTATCTGCCCATTGCCAATCTCGCGGTTGACGGTCTCGTTATCGTCGCGCTGGGCCTTGCGACGGGCATTCTTTCGGGCATTTTCGGGGTCGGCGGGGGGTTTCTGACCACGCCGCTGCTGATCTTCTACGGCATCCCGCCCACCGTTGCTGCTGCCTCTGCCGCAACGCAGGTGACCGGCGCCAGCGTTTCGGGCGTGATTGCGCACAGCAAGAACAATGGTGTTGATTATCAGATGGGCGCGGTGACCGTGGCGGGCGGCATGGCGGGCGCGCTGATCGGGGCAGGCCTGTTCGCGCTGTTGCAGGCCATCGGCCAGATCGATGTGGTGATCAATGTGCTCTATGTGCTCCTGCTGGGCACGATCGGCGGGTTCATGGCGCGCGAAAGCATCCTTGCCATCCGGCCCGGCCTCAAGGGAAGCGCGCCGCGCGCTGCCAAGCGCCGCCACCATCCGATGATCGCCGCTCTGCCCTATCGCTGGCGCTTCTATCGTTCGGGCCTGTATATCTCGCCGCTCGGCCCGCTGATCATGGGCGTGCTGGTGGGCATCCTCACCATGCTGATGGGCGTGGGCGGCGGCTTCATCATGGTGCCTGTGATGCTTTACGTGCTGGGCATGAGTGCGAAGGTCGTGGTCGGCACGAGCCTGTTCAACATCCTGTTCATCACCGTTCTTGTGACCATGGTGCACGCGCTGACGACACAGGCAGTCGATATCGTGCTTGCTGCCCTGCTGCTGCTCGGCTCGGTCATCGGGGCGCAGCTTGGCACGCGCATTGCCGCGATTGCCCGGCCCGAAGTGCTGCGCCTGATGCTCGCGGTGATCGTCATCGCGATTGCGCTGCGCATGGCCTTTGGGCTCGGTGTGCGGCCCGATGAAATCTACACTGTGGTGCAATTGTGATCCGCGCCGCTCTTGCCGCCCTTCTGCTCGGGCTGGCTGCGGCGCTTTCGCTGCCCGCCGCTGCGCAACCGCGCGATCCGGTGCTCGTGCCCGAGATTTCGCAGCATGACATTGTTCTGCGGCAAGGCTTCACGGGCACCGAATTGCTGCTTTACGGCGCGGTGTTCGATCCGCGCAGGCGCGCGGGCGATACTGGCGATTACGACATCGTCGTGGTGCTCAAAGGCCCCTCGCGCCCGATCCGCCTGCGCGAGAAGGAGCAGATTTTCGGCATGTGGGTCAATGCGGCCAGCATGGATTATCGCTCGGTCCCCTCGTTCTATGCGCTGGCAAGCTCGCAGCCTATTGCCGATATCGTGGATGAGCGGACCGCGGCGATTTACGAGCTGGGCCTTGAGTATCTCCAGCTTTCGCCCAGCGGGGCAATCGATCCCGCCGAGCAGGATCGCTTTTCTGCGGGACTGGTCGATTTGCTGATCCGGCAAGGCCGCTATGCCCAGTTCGATGGTGCAGTGACGATCAGCGAAGGCGTGCTTTATACAGCGCGCCTGCCGATCCCTTCCAATGTCATTCCTGGGCGGTATGTCGCGGAAACCTTCGCCATTACCGATGGCCGCGTGGTCGCTTCGGCCACATCCTCGGTACAAGTGCGCAAGGAAGGATTTGAGGAGGCAGTCGAACAGGGCGCAGAAAATTATGCGCTGTTTTACGGTCTGCTGGCGGTAGCTTTTTCGCTCGGCATGGGCTGGCTTGCTGGCAGATTGTTTGCGCTTGTTTAGCCGCATTTTCATTCCAGCTAGCGGGCAGTGTTGACGCGATCTTAACCGCGCTTGGGGTAAATCTGGTGATTGTAATCTGCCGTCACTGGACAAGACCCCATGAACGATATGCCGCGTCAGCCATTTCAAACTTTCAACCCGGCCGACGAGCCGGGCGCGCGCGGGCCCGGCACGCTTGCTGCAAAGGACAGCGGACCCGAACCCGTTTCGGAAAATGACTGCGCGCGCCAACCTCTCGGCGTCGTTCTGGAAATTGCCGGTTCGGGCTCGCAGATCGCGCTCGATTTGCTGCGCCTTAATGAATGCATGGATCACACCGATCCCTCGATTGCCCTTGCCGGGCAGGTCGGCAGCCAGATCAAGATCAAAACCAGCGATGGCTGGCTGCTCGCCTCGGTGCGTAATCAGCGGCAGGACAGGCGCAGCGGAAGCAACGCCATTATCGCCAATATCGATTTCCTTGGCGAAGGCGTGGAAGAAAAGCTGACAGGCCGCATTCATGGCTTCCGCCGCGGTGTCACACGCTACCCCGTGCCCGGCGCGCTGGTCTTTCCCGCGACGACGGAAGATTTGCGCCAGATCTACGCCTCCGACGGGCGCAGCGCGATCCAGGTGGGCACTGTCTATCCCACCAAGGATATTCGCGCAGGGATTTACATCGACGCCATGCTCGGCAAGCATTTCGCGCTGCTCGGCTCGACCGGCACGGGCAAATCGACCAGCGCAGCGCTGATCCTGCACCGCATTTGTCAGGCTGCGCCCGATGGCCATATTGTCATGATCGACCCGCACGGCGAATATTCGGCTGCGTTCCGCAACACCGGCAAGATCTTCGACGTGTCGAACCTGCAAATGCCCTACTGGCTGATGAATTTCGAGGAACATTGCGAAGTGCTGCTCAAATCCTCGGGCAATGATCTGCAGG
>DAIQNS010000219.1:0-3896 GCA_036788315.1 Alteraurantiacibacter sp.
GCGATGACATCAAACGCGCCTCGATCCCCAAGGATCTCGATGATTTCGATCTCGATTGGGCCATCAGACTGTTGAATTTGCCCCGCATTGTCGGCGCGCATCCCGAGACGGGCAAGGATATCGAGGCCGCCATTGGCCGCTATGGCCCCTATCTGCGGCACGATGGCAAATATGCCAAGCTTTCAAGCACGCGCGAAGTGTTCGAGGTGGGTATGAATGCGGCGGTCACGATGCTGGCCGAAGCGGCCAACCGCAAGGGCGGGGCACGCGGATCGCGTGAGCCGTTGAAAGTGCTCGGCAAGAACGAGGGCGGTGAGGACATCAAGCTGATGGAAGGCCGCTATGGCCCCTACATCACCGATGGCACCACCAATGCTACCATACCAAAAGACAAGGACAAGGACGCGCTCACGCTTGAAGAAGCGCTCGTGATGATTGCGGAGAAGGCAGCGAGCGGTCCGGCAAAGAAGAAGCGCAAGGCTCCTGCCAAGAAGAAGGCTGCGGCCAAGAAACCGGCGGCGAAGAAGAAGCCGGCGGCGAAAAAGAAACCTGCTGCGAAGAAAGCGGCAGCGGCCGAGTGATAACGGCCCCGCGATGGGGCTGGAGAGGAAACAGAAATGGTGCTTCGGGCAATGATTTTCGCGGCGGGATTGCTGCTGTCGGCATGTGCGAGCGTGACGCCCCGGGCGCCCTCGGATGCGCCGATGGTCGTGCTCAAACTCGACGATTTTCGCGCCGATGGGCCCGTGCATCCGGGCTGGGAAGAAGTTTTTCGCTTCCTCAACGAGGAGAACGTGATCGCAACCGTCGGCATGATCGGCCAAGGCCTAGAAAAGCCCGATCCGCGCGCGGTCAACTGGCTCCTGGCGCAGGATGCGCGCAGGCATGAATTGTGGAACCACGGCTATTGCCATTGCCGCAGCGGCGAGGGCGCGGATCACGTCCGCGAATTTCGCGGCGCTCCCTTCGCAGAGCAACAGGCCGGCATCACCCGCACGCAGCGCCTCGGCAAGGACGTCCTGGGCATAAGCTTCACCACGTTCGGAGCGCCTTACAACAGCACCGATGCAAGCACCGCGCTGGCTTTGGCAGAACATGACGAGCTGGCGGTCTGGATGTACAAGGACACCAGCCAGAGCGCCGCGCCCACCGACAAGCAGCAGCTTGAGCGCATTGCCGATGTGAACATCGAATATCCGGTTCACATCCCCGATTTCGAACAATTCTCCGCAGGATATGCGGCGCACCGCGAGGAAAGCGTTCTGGTCATTCAGGGGCATCCGCAAAGCTGGGTCGAGGAGCCTGAGCGGATGGCGCAATTCAAGCGGATCGTGCTCTATCTGAAAGCCGACGGCGTACGGTTCGTGACGCCAAGCGCGGCGGTGGCAGAGGTGGGCGGAGGCTGATGGCCAAGGAACGCTTCGAACGGCACAAGCAGCCATGGAACGGCGAAGAGGCGGGCAAGCTGAAGCTCCTTGCCGGCAAGGGGCAGGGCTTGAAGCAGATCGCCAAGGCGCTGGGCCGTAGCGAAGAATCGACAAGCGATTTTGCGAAGAAGAACAATATCGCGATTGCGAAGAAGCGCTAGCGCAAGCTCACTTCACCCAATCGAGCCCGATTTCCTCGAAAATCTCGCGGCTTTCGGCCCATTTCTCATCCACTTTCACATGGATATAGAGATGCACCGGCACGCCCAGGATTGCGCTTAGCTCCTTGCGCGCGGCCTCGCCGATGGCTTTGACGCGTGTGCCCTGCTTGCCCAGCACGATAGGCTTCTGGCTTGCACGGGCGATCACGATCTGCTGGTGGATTTCGACCGAACCATCCTCGCGAACCGTGTAGCTTTCGGGCCGTACGGCGCTGTCATAGGGCAGCTCTTCGTGGAGCTGCTGATACAGCTGTTCGCGCGTCACTTCGGTGGCGAGCAGGCGTTCGGAGGCGTCGGAGACCTGATCTTCGGGATAATGCCAGTCGCTTTCAGGCATGGTGGCGGCGAGCGCTGCTTTCATCTCGGGCACGCCGTCCCCGGTGAGTGCGGAGACGAAGAACACCTCGGCGAAATCGGCGATCTGGGTCAATTGCTGCGCCAGTTCGAGGAGCGGTTCCTTCCTGCTCACATCGACCTTGTTGAGGACGAGGATCTTGCGTTCCTTGCGGTCTTTCAATTGTTCGACAAGTGGCATGAGTTCGTGCCGCCGTTGCTTCACCGGGTCGACCACGAGCAGCACGGCATCGGCCGCCACTGCGCCTTCCCATGCCGCGCTCACCATCGCGCGGTCGAGCCGCCGCTTGGGCGCGAAAATGCCCGGCGTATCGACGAGGATCATCTGCACCTTGTCGAGCAGGGCAATGCCCATGAGCCGTGCGCGCGTAGTCTGCGCCTTGGCGCTGGTGATCGCGACTTTCTGCCCGACAAGCTGGTTCACCAGTGTCGATTTGCCGGCATTGGGCGCACCGATCACGGCCACCACGCCGCATTTGGAACCTTGCTCAGTGCTCACCCGAATTTCTCCATGAATAGCCTTGCGGCCTCTGTTTCGGCATCCTGCTTGCCGCTTGCGACCGCCTCGACCTCGCCCACCGAGGGGATGCTGACGCGCACGGTATAGAGCCGCGCGTGATCAGGCCCGCTGATATTGACGACATCATAGGCCGGGGATTTGCGCCGATTGCCTGCGGCCCATTCCTGGAGGGCGCTCTTGGGATGTTTGGATGTCCCCGCAAGGCCTTCGACCGCTTCGCGCCAGATCGCTTGGATCAATGTCCTTGTCGCCTCGAAGCCTGCCTCCAGAAATTGCGTGCCCAGCAGAGCTTCCATGACATCGCCAAGAACATTGTCGCTGTCCGCCGCGCCATCGTCGCGCGCCTGCTTGCCAAGGCGGATATGCGGCGGGGCGCCGATGGCGCGGGCGCGCGCGGCGCACATCTGCCGGCTGACCAGCGCATTGAGGCGCTGCGCCAAATCGCCCTCGGCGCTGTTGCTGCGGACATAAAGCCAATCGGCAATTGTCAGGCCCAGCACCCTGTCGCCAAGGAATTCGAGCCGTTGATAATCGCGCTTTTCCCCCGTGCTGCCATGCGTGAGCGCTTCGAGCCAGAGCGCTTCATCTTTCACCGCAAAGCCCGATTGTGTCAGCCAGTCGCGCGTTTCCGGCGCGAATTTGCTCATATCCCGCGCCCGATCCGGTCCCAACGCACACCGTTCCCCCAGGACCAGTACATGAAGCTGGCCTCGCCCACGAGGTCATTCTGCGGAACGAAGCCGACCCAACCCCCGCTTTGTGTCGGGCGGCGGCTGTCCTGCGAATTGTCGCGATTGTCGCCCATGAGGAAATAATGCCCCTCGGGCACCACCATCGGGCCGGTGTTGTCCACCGCGACTGTGCCCAGATCGAGGATGTTGTACGAGGCGCCGCCGGGCAATGTCTCGCGGAATTGCGGATAGGAGCAGGCGCGCGTGCCATCTTCCAATTGCACTGCGTAATCCGAGCGGAAGCAGCCCATGCCGTCCTGAACAGGGAGGACGAAATCCTCGACCCGCTCAAGCCCCACAGGCGCATCATTCAGATGCAGCACGCCATCGATCATCTGCACCTTGTCGCCCGGCAGGCCGATGACGCGCTTGATGTAATCGACCCGGTCAATCGGATGCTTGAAAATCACCACTTCGCCGCGCTCAGGCTGACTGGCAAAGACCGTCCCGTCGCCAAGATCAAGATCGAACGGCAGCGAATTGCTCGAATAGCCATAGGACCATTTCGAAGCGAAGAGATAATCGCCCACCAGAAGGCGCGGCATCATGCTTTCGCTGGGAATGTTGAAGCTGGTAAAGACGAAGGTGCGGAACAGCACAACGATGATCACCAGCTTCACCAGGAAGAGAGCGAAACTGCCCC
>DAIQNS010000220.1:0-3894 GCA_036788315.1 Alteraurantiacibacter sp.
CCGCCGCCGGCAGGGCCGGCCACAGCAACAGCAGCAGCAGCGGACACGCCCCATGCTTCTTCAAGTGCCTTGGCGAGTTCAGCGGCTTCCATGACGGTCAGCTGCGAGAGGTCTTCTACGAGTTTGGCGATATCTGCCATGATCTATGCTCCAATTCAAAACTTTGCGGACAACAGCGTCCCATTAAAATCGTAACCGGCGAAAACCCTCTTACGCTGCGTCCTTGGCGGCAAATGCGCCGACAACACGAGCGATAAGCGATGCAGGCTCGTTGATCGTCCGGACAACCTTGGTTGCCGGAGCGTTGACGAGGCCCACGATCTTCCCGCGCAGCTCGTCGAGCGAAGGCATCGAGGCAAGCGCCCTGACCCCTGCTTCGTCGAGCACTGTCGCCCCCATCGAACCACCGACAATTTCCAGCTTGTCGTTCGATTTGGCGAAGTCCACCGCTGCCTTGGCAGCAGCTACCGGGTCGGTTGACCAGGCAAGACCGACCGGACCTGTGAGGAATTCCTCGAGGCCGGTGTAGTCGGTGTCCTTCAGGGCGAGCTTGGCGAGACGGTTCTTCGCAACCTTGTAAGAGGCCCCTGCATCACGCATCTTCGTGCGCAAGGCCGTGGACTGATCCACGGTCATGCCGAGATTGCGGGTGACGACCACCACGGAAACCTCATTGAAGACATCGTTGAGCTGGGCGACTGTATCGGCTTTCTGCGAACGATCCATGCCTTACTCCTTCTACTATGGCCGCCCGCGCTTGACGCGTGAACGACCGGCTCAATTCGCCTTGCGCCGCTGATGCGACGAGGCTTTGGGTCCGTGAAGGGAAAAGGAGCACGCTTGCGCGCGTTGGTTGGCGAGCCATGCAGGCTTGCCCGAAATCTCGTTTTCCCGTCTAGGCTGGAAATTAAGACCGGCAGATTCCGGTCACCAACTGTCTCGGACGGATGCCTGCCCGAAGGCAGACCGGCGGGCAAATAGCTCAGCCTTGCGCCAAGTCAAGTCTTTTGGCCCCCTTGCAGCCGCGCGAAAGGCCCGCGAATGGACACATTGGACACTGTCCTGAACTCAAAATCTCCGGCCCTTGCAAAGCAGCGCCCGGAGCACCCGGCGGCCCCCTTAAGCGGCGCTATTGCCCTGCCGCAGGCTCCTCGGCGTAGGAAAGCCCGGCGACCAGATCGCCTGCCCCTTTTGCAATGCCGCCATTGCTGTGCGCGACGCCGGGAATGATCCGCAAGCTCCAGCCAAATTCCCAGCCCTGCCGCCGCGCCATTTCCTTGCCGAAATCATGGAAGAACTGCCCGCGCTCGAAGCGGTGCTTGCCCTGCATCATCGCGCCTTCGGTTTTGTTGAGGCTGCTCGAATCGGGGTCATTGTCCCGGTCGCCCAGCAGGATCACCAGATCGCGCCCCAGCGCGGCCTGCAGATCATCGGTGCCAAGATCGGTGCCGTTCAGGCCGTAAGGATACTCGAGCGCGAAAGTGGGCAGCGTATACCAGCCGGCATTGGCGGCAAGGAAGCGCGCCGCGCGCGTTTCGCGCTGGGTGAGCATGAAGCGGTGGACATATTGCGAGCCTGCCGAATGACCATAGAGCGTGTAGCTTTGCTGATCCGAACCGAGCCGCGCGGCGACCTCGTCGAACAGCGGCTCGATCGCGGCGAAGGACCACAATTCGCGTGGGCGCAGCTCGGTGCTGCCAAGCTCGGTGAGGTGACCCATATTGTATTGCCGCGAGGTTTCGAATTGCCTTCTGGAAAATTCGGGCGCCACGGCGATGAAGCCATACTGGTCAGCGATTGCGGTCCATTCGCGCAAATAGCGGCGCGGATCGCGTTCCTGCCCGTGCATCACGATGAGGATCGGCGCGCTGGCGGCTTCGACCCCCTCGGGCACATAGGTGTGGACCGCGAATGCGGGGCCGCTCCAGCCCGAAAAGGTGAAGCTGCCGATGCCTTGCGGCAGAGCTTCGGGCGCGGCGTGCTGGGTTGCGGCAACATCACTGGCAGGATTGGCCTGTGCCGTGGCGGCCAGCAGCAAGGGAGCAAGAGCGCACAATGCGCGTCCCCATGCGGTTCCCAGTGCGAGTCGAAAGATCATCATGGCGCAGTATTCTCCCGTTTTGTCGCAATGCGCAATGGCGCAAGTCCGGGCCTGGACTTGCGCCATCGGGGCACTGCGAAGCGCAGGGCGTGCCAGGTGGTTTCGCTAGGCGGTTTCGTAAGCCAGCAAATCGCCCGGCTGGCATTCCAGTTCGCGGCAGATCGCCTCCAGTGTCGAGAAGCGGATTGCCTTGGCCTTGCCGGTCTTGAGGATCGAGAGATTGGCGAGCGTGAGGCCCACGCGTTCAGCCAGCTCGGTCAGCGTCATGCGGCGCTCGTGAAGGATATCGTCAAGTTTCACCATGATACGGGTGCCTTCCTCATTATGGGGGGAAGTGGGGGGCATTATACAGTCCCTTCAAGATCTTCGCGCATTTCGGCTCCCTTGCGGAAAACCCGCGCCAGAATAAAGAGCACAATGACCATCAGTATGCCCGAAAGATCGAAGCCCCCATCCATCCGGAAGTCGCCTTCGGCAAACTGGCTGGCCCATTTGTGCAGCTGCACGGCCAATGCGGCGATGGGAATGAACAGCACTTGCGCGGCGAGCATCAGCCAGGCCATCGCGGTCAGCCGGTCGGCATTGCGCGGCTGGAACGGATCGCCTTGCCCGACCGTGGCGATCATCTGCCGGAGCCGGTCGAAGAAGAAATAGATCAGCACGGCAATCGCGCCGGCAACGATGATCAGCCCCAGCACGTTCCACAAGGGGAAGGCGCCGACATCCGGGCCATATTTGCTGACCAGTTCGGCCTGCACTTCGCCCTGCAGGAAAGGCAGTGCGACGGCGGCGACAAGCAGGCCTATCACGGCAATAGCGAGAATGCCCTGCATGATGAGCGTGAGGATTTTTCCGGCGAGCAGCAGCGGATCTCTCTTGGTTTGCGTCATGGTTCTGGTCCCCCTTCGCGCAATCAGGCGAGCACAGGCGCGAGCGCCATGCCGGCATTGCTGCTGGCCGGGTTGGCCGGGCCGATGATCAGGACATTGAAGCTGAGAGCGGTGAGCAGGATCGCAGCGAGCGCAGCGACAGAAGTGTTGAGGGCATTTGACATTGATTGTTCTCCGATAAGGTTGATATTGAAATTCGATATGACTGAGTCGCGTCATATTGTCAATCAATAATATCGAAAAACAATATGGCGCTTATCGTTTTGCGAAATTCCATCACTGGCGGTCGCAGGCGCATTGACTCGCGGGGGACAGATTCCTATATCGCGCACTCGCTTGGCAGCTTCGAGCAATGCGTATCTTTCGCGGGGATATGCAATCGGAAGGAAGCTCCCTGCACTCCGTGAGACGTTCAAGGATCAAGGCTGCATTGTTGCCGGGCCCCACGGGTCTGTGCGCGAGGCGGCTGTTTTTGCGTCTCATGGCTTCCCCGCATTCGACACGATTTCTGGCGCCGATCCCAGTGTTCGGCGCGCGCAAGCGACAAAGAGGCATAACTCTCCATGGCGACCACACCAGCGAGCAAGGCGAACGCACCCCAGGTGCACGGCTCCAAGAAGAAGCGTATCCGCAAGATTTTCGGTGACATTCACGAAGTCGTGCAGATGCCCAACCTCATCGAGGTGCAGCGCGAAAGCTATGAGCAGTTCCTGCGGTCCGATCCCTCGATCGGCTATGTCTCGGGCCTCGAAAAGACGCTGCGCAGCGTCTTCCCGATCCGCGATTTCGCCGGCAGCGCCGAGCTTGATTTCGTCCATTACGAGCTTGAGCCGCCCAAATACGACACCACCGAATGCCGCCAGCGCGGGATCACCTATGCCGCTCCCATGAAGGTGACGCTGC
>DAIQNS010000221.1:0-3887 GCA_036788315.1 Alteraurantiacibacter sp.
CCCGGCGCGCTTCCCCAACCTGCTCGTCAATGGTGCGGGCGGCATCGCTGTGGGCATGGCGACCAACATCCCGCCGCACAATCTCGGCGAAGTGATCGATGCCTGCCTCGCCATGATGGAAGATCCGGGCCTCACATCGGAACAATTGCACGAAATCATTCCTGGCCCCGATTTTCCCACCGGCCCGCTCATTCTGGGGCAGGCTGGCGCGAAGGCGGCGTACACCACGGGGCGCGGATCGATCCTGATGCGCAGCCGCCACAAGATCGAAGTGGGCCGCGGTGACAGGGAGTCGATTGTCCTCACCTCAATCCCCTATCAGGTTGGCAAGGCCGGACTGGTCGAGAAAATCGCCGATGCCGCCAAAGAAAAGCGCATCGAGGGCATTTCCGATGTGCGCGACGAGAGCAACCGCGAAGGCGTGCGCGTGGTCATCGAACTGAAGCGCGATGCCACCGCCGACGTCGTGCTCAACCAACTTTGGCGTCATACGCCTGCACAATCGAGTTTCCCGGCCAATATGCTTGCGATCCGCGGTGGCCGCCCCGAAACCTTGATGCTGCGCGACATCATTCAGGCGTTCATCAGCTTCCGCGAACAGGTCATCACGCGGCGCACCAAGTTCGAGTTGAACAAGGCGCGCGACCGGGCGCATATCCTGCTCGGCCTGGTGGTCGCGGTGTCCAATCTGGACGAAGTGGTGGCGATGATCCGCACGTCGTCCAATCCGGGCATTGCGCGCGAGAAACTGCGCGCAAAGGAATGGCCGATCGGCGATATCGCGCAATATATCGCCCTGGTCGAAGCGATCCAGCCTAGTACTGACGAGACGGGCGGCACCTATCGATTGTCCGAGCGGCAGGTGAAGGCGATCCTCGAGCTTCGCCTGCATCGCCTGACAGCTCTGGGTCGCGACGAGATCGGCGACGAGTTGAAAGAACTCGCCGATCAGATCGAGTATTATCTTTCAATCCTGGCTGACCGGGTCAAGCTTTATGGCGTGATGCGCGAGGAACTCGTCGCAGTGCGCGAAGCCTATGCCACGCCGCGCGTGTCCGAAATCGCGCCTGCCTGGGACGGGCTGGAAGACGAAGACCTGATCGAACGCGACGAAATGGTCGTCACCGTGACGCTCGATGGCTATATCAAGCGCACCCCGCTCTCCACTTTCCGCGCGCAAAACCGCGGCGGCAAGGGGCGTGCAGGAATGTCGACCAAGGATGAGGACGCGGTCCACACCATGTTCGTTACCAGCACGCACAATCCGGTGCTGTTCTTCTCGACCGCGGGCAAGGTCTATCGTCTCAAGGTGTGGAAATTGCCCGAGGGCGCGGCGAACACGCGCGGACGCCCTCTGCTCAATCTACTGCCGATGGAAAAGGGCGAGACGATTGCGACAGTCCTGCCGCTCCCCGAGGACGAGGAAAGCTGGGGTGCGCTGAGCGTCGTGTTCGCAACTGCCAAGGGCGGCGTGCGGCGCAATTCGATGGATGCCTTCACCAGCATCCCGGGCAACGGCAAGCTGGCGATGCGCTTCGAACAGGGCTCGGAGGATCACCTCATCGGGGTGGCGCTGCTCGATTCCACCGACGACATCCTGCTCGCGAGCCAGCACGGCAAAGCCATCCGTTTCGCTGCCGAGGATATTCGCGAATTTACCTCGCGCACCTCAACCGGCGTTCGCGGAATGAACCTCAAGGGTGGCGACCGGGTCGTTTCGCTCTCGGTGCTGCATGCCACGGGCACGACAGCGGAAGAGCGCGAGGAATATCTGCGCTTCGCTCCTTGGAAGGAGAACGAGGGGACCAGCGCCCTCCCCGCCGATCGCTTCGCCGAGCTGGCCGAGGTCGAGGAATTCATCCTGACCGTGTGCGCCAACGGCTATGGCAAGGTCAGCTCGGCTTACGAATATCGCCAGATCGGGCGAGGCGGACAAGGCGTGGTCAATATCGACAATATCAAGCGCAATGGCCCCGTCGTCGCCAGCTTCCCGGTGAAGAAGGGTGAGCAACTCATGCTCGTGACCGATCAGGCCAAACTGATCCGCATCGGGCTTGAGACATTGCGCGTGCTCGGCCGCAACACCGCCGGCGTACGACTGTTCGATGTCGGCAAGAATGAGACTATCGTTGCCGCCGTGCGTCTCGACGAGGAAGAGGCTCCGGAGAATTCGGCGGAAGAGGCGGTGGTCGAGGAAATGGTCGAACGGCGCGGCGGGGATGATGAAGTCACGCCGGTGGAGGACGAGAGCGGGACCGAGGATTAAGCTCCTCGTCCCGCCACCACCCGCAATTCCGGATCGCGCTTGCGCAAGGTCTGGATAACCCCGGTGCAGATCAGGAATTGCGCCAGATAGTAGATCGGCCAGACCAGATATTCAGGCGCAAATGTGCCGGCGAGTGGCCCTTGCCCGGCAAAGATTAGGACATGCGAGACAACAAACAGCATCGCACCCGCGCCCACGCGGTAGCGCGGGAAATTGCTTGCCCATGCGGCCGATGCCATGCCGCCCAGTGCCAAACCATAGAGCCCGGCCTGCCATGAAGAATCGGTGCTGCGCATGATCAGCCACAGGATGATCGGCGTAAAGGTCAGCACAAGGCCGCAAACCCAACTCTGCGTGCCGGACAATTGCCCGCGCTTATGCCGCAAAAACACCCCGATTGCGAAGCAATGGCCAAGAAAATACAGGCTCGCGCCGATCGTCAGATCGATATCGACCGCCATATCGCCCAGCGCGCAAGCGCCCATCACCCAGGCCAACAGGCGCGCATCCGCGCTCGAATGACGCACCAGACAATAAATCGCGAGAAAGAAGCAAGCCGCGCCTTTGACCGGGATGATATAAAATTCGGGCATTTCGCTCGCCCGCAGGTAATAAAAGGCAAAAGCTGCAATCAGGCTGAGCAGCAGAAACGGGCGTTTGTCGGCAAGGGCGCGGCGCGGCATGGCCTCCTCATACGCGGCTTGCGCCAAGCGGCAAGATGGCACGCAGGTTTTGCCCCGCCCAATTCCTTCAAGGATTGACACACGCTACCCTTCCTGTATTTCTGTCTTTACAGAAATTGATGCATGAACGAGGCGATTGCGGCATGGCTCACCTCTCCCTATTTGAACGGCTTATGGCAGATCATGTGCACATCATCGGGGGCGGCCTCGCCGGGAGCGAAGCTGCCTGGCAACTCGCGCAGCGCGGCGTTCGCGTGCGGCTTTCCGAAATGCGCGGCGGCGGCGGCGGCACTGCGGCTCATCAAACCGATGGCCTTGCAGAAATGGTGTGCTCGAACTCCTTTCGTTCGGATGATGACGAGAAGAACGCGGTCGGCCTGCTGCATCACGAAATGCGGCGGTGCGACAGCCTGATCATGCGCGCTGGCGAAGTGGCGCGCGTTCCTGCTGGCAGCGCGATGGCGGTGGACCGCGATGTCTTCAGCGCCGAGGTCGAAAAGGCGCTCGCGAGCCACCCCAATGTGACGATCAAGCGCGAAAAGATAACCAAGCTTCCAACCGAAGGTCAGGTCATCGTCGCCACCGGACCGCTCACTGCTGCCGAACTTGCGCAAAGCATCGTGGGCGTGACAGGCGAAGACCGGCTCGCTTTCTTCGATGCCATTGCGCCAATCGTGCACCGCGATTCGATTGACATGAGCAAATGCTGGATCCAGTCCCGCTGGGACAAGACGACAGCGGCCTCCAACGAGGGCGGCGATTACATCAATTGCCCCATGACAAAGGAGCAATATCTCGCATTCCATCAGGGCCTGCTCGATGCCGAGAAGGGCGAGTTCAAGGAGTGGGAAGCCGACACGCCCTATTTCGATGGCTGCATGCCAATAGAAGTCATGGCCGAGCGCGGGGTCGAGACCTTGCGTTATGGCCCAATGAAG
>DAIQNS010000222.1:0-1333 GCA_036788315.1 Alteraurantiacibacter sp.
TTCATGGCATAGCGGGCAAAAGCGCGGCTCATGTCCGTCCGCGCGCTTGGGGAACAGATAATCCTCAAGGAAAATGTCGAGCTGTTCGGTGACTTCGGATGGCTTCTGCTCCATCACCTCGTCGCTCTTGGGTTTGAAATCGCGCCAGAAATCTTTCAGCAGCGCCTTCCATTCCGCGCGGCCACCCGACACCTCGTCAAGCTCGTCCTCCATCCCTGCGGTGAAGTCATATGCGACATAGCGCGGGAAAAAACGCTCCAGAAACGCTGTCAGCAACCGCCCCGAATCCTCGGCAAAGAAACGGTTTTTCTCCATCCGCACATAGGCGCGGTCGCGCAGCGTCTGGATCGTCGACGCATAGGTCGAGGGGCGGCCAATGCCGAGCTCCTCAAGCCGCTTGACAAGCGAAGCTTCGGAAAAGCGCGGGGGCGGCTGCGTGAAATGCTGGATTGCATCGACCACCTTCTTCGCCGGGACATCGCCCTGACGGATCGTGGGCAGCAAGCCCTCATCATCATCCTCGGACTTTTCGTCGAAACTTTCCGAATAGACCGCAAGAAAGCCCGGAAATTTCACCACTTGCCCGGTCGCGCGCAGCTCATGCTGGCCGGTCGGATCGCGCATGGTGACAGTGGTGCGTTCGAGCTGCGCGGTCGCCATCTGGCTCGCCATTGCGCGCTTGAAGATAAGGTCGTACAATTTCGCCTCATCGCCCGAACCTGCCCTGTCGCGGCGGAAATCGGTCGGGCGGATCGCCTCATGCGCTTCCTGCGCGTTCTTCGCCTTGGTCTGATAGAAACGCGGCTTTTCCGGGCGGTATTCGGTGGCGAAACGTTCCTCAATGGCTTCGCGCGCCGCCATGATCGCGCTCATATCCATGCCCACGCCATCGGTTCGCATGTAGGTAATTGCGCCAGCTTCATACAGCGACTGCGCACAGCGCATCGTGTGGCTGGCCGAGAAACCGAGCTTGCGCGCAGCTTCCTGTTGCAGGGTGCTGGTGGTGAACGGCGGGATGGCGCTTGACCGGCTTGGTATCGACCAACTCGACCGTGAAGCGCGCGCCCTCGACCGCAGCTTTCGCCGCTTCGGCCACGCCTGCATTGCCGAGCGAAAGCTTTTCGAGCTTGTCGCCTGCATATTTGACGAGGCGCGCATCAAATGCGGTCCCGTCATGCTCCATCTTCGCGGTGACCGACCAATATTCGTCTGCGACAAAAATCTCGATCTCGCGCTCACGCTCGCAAATCAGCCGCAGCGCGACCGATTGCACCCGGCCTGCCGATTTTGCACCGGGAAGCTTGCGCCAAAGCACCGGCGAGAGCGTGAAGCC
>DAIQNS010000222.1:1343-3484 GCA_036788315.1 Alteraurantiacibacter sp.
ATCGAGCGCACGGCGCGCGAGATAAGCGTCGATCAGATCGGTATCGAGCGCGCGCGGCGCTTTCATCGCTTCGGTGACGGCGGTTTTGGTGATCGCGTTGAACGTCACCCGGTCCACCTTGGCAGGGAGCGCCTTCTTCTTCGCCAGCAATTCCTGCACGTGCCAGCTGATCGCCTCTCCTTCGCGGTCAGGGTCAGTTGCGAGGATCAGCCGGTCGGCGCCCTTGGCAGCATCGGTGATGGCCTTGACCTGATCGCGGTTGCGCTTCTCGGAATAGACTTCCCAGTCCATCGCGAAATCCTCGTCCGGCCGCACGCTGCCGTCCTTGGGCGGCAGATCGCGAATATGGCCATAGGAGGCGAGCACCTTGAAGCCTGCGCCCAGATATTTCTCGATGGTCTTCGCCTTGGCGGGCGATTCGACGATGACTAATTGCATGATGGAAAAACGCTGATCCTTACGTGTGTACGTACGCGCGAGGGTGGCGGGGCTCGCGCAGATTCGTCAAGCGGTTCCCGACAAAGTGCGTTTGCAGCCTCACGGATGAACGCTTTCGCTTCATTCGAATACCTGCGCAATTTGCCCCGAGCCAACCACGAGCTTGCGGAAGGTCGCGACCGAAAGCGCGATGAAGATGACGCCGAATATCTCGTTTAGTATAGCCCCGACCAAGACGTTGATCGCCAGAATTCCCAGCGCGGCGATCAACTCGGCAAGCGCGCTAAGAGCAAGCAGGCCAAGGATGACGAGAAAGGCGCACAGCATGATGATGCGCGTATTGCCCTTGGTCGCTTCCCAGCTTTTGCCCAGCGCATCGAAAACAGTTTCCCGGTCATGCACGAAAAAGGCCGGGCTCATGAGCCAGCGCGAGCCCACGAACAGCCCCGGCACAATCAGCAGGACAGTCGCCAGCATCACCCCGAGGGCAGTCACAATCGCCACGCCGATGAACGCCAGAATGCGCGGCGCATTGGCCCCGTTCAGCTCGACTTCGACGCCGAGCATCTTGCCAAACAGCCACATCTGCCCAACCACGCTGGCGATCAGCACGAGTAGCCCCAGCCCGCCATATTCAAAGCCCACGTTCCAGGCCTGCCCAGGTTCGCCGGAAATCATGCCCAGAGACACATCCAGATAGGAGCTGATCGCGACAAGCGGGACGAATATGGCAAAGTAGGTGAGGACAGATTTTTTCGCGCCGCGAAGCTCGTCGGATGCGGAGCCAAGGAGATCGCCAACATTGAGTTTAACCGGTTCTGCCATCACATTGCCCCACGCCAATTGCCCACCATACGCTCCCCTGCGCCATCGGGCGAGAAAGCGGAGCGCTTCCATCTGGCCGATCGGTCAAAGGCTGACAAGCGAAACCCTTGCCCCCGCATGCCGCTCCAGACAGCCGGCGATTTCCAGCTCGAGCAGCGCCATCTGCACCGCGCCCGCAGCAAGGCCGGACTGGCGTATCAGCTCATCGACCGCCACCGGCGCTGCGGTAAGCATGGCAGCGATGTCGCTCCCGCTCGGCGCGTCTTCCGCTTCTTCCGGCTCCCACGCATAGTCTGCCGCCGCCTCGTGGAATGAGGAGCGCGGGACGCCGTCAAACCCGGCAAGCAGTTCGATCACATCCTCGGGCGATTGTACCAGCACCGCCCCGTCGCGGATCAGCTGGTTGCAGCCATGGCTGCGCGGCTCCAGAGGCGAGCCGGGGATTGCCATGACCTCGCGCCCCGCTTCACCAGCGAGCCTTGCGGTGATCAGCGATCCCGACTTCGGCGCCGCCTCGACCACAAGCGTTCCGGCGGCGAGCCCGGCGATGATCCGGTTGCGGCTGGGAAAATGGCTCCCGCGCGGCTGCGTGCCCGGCGGTTGCTCGGCGATCAGCAGGCCTTCGCTGGCGATCCGCTCCTGCAATTTCCGCGGGCAGGCTCCCTTCGTGGCAGGCCCCGTCAATCCCGCGCGCCAGACCGCTCACGACCACATAGCCCGCCCTCGCCAGTTCGCCCGCAAAATCGCGCGCCAGCTTGACTGCGGCGGCCGAGGCGTTGCGCGCGCCGACCATCGCGACGCAGGGCTTTTGTGCCAGCAAAGCATCACCGCGGATGGTGAGGACCGGCGGCGCGCTTTCCATGGCGCGCAGCAGCGCG
>DAIQNS010000222.1:3494-3857 GCA_036788315.1 Alteraurantiacibacter sp.
GATATTCGGCGCTGTCGTGAAACAGATAGCGCGCCTTGGCCTTGCGCGCGGCTTCGACTTCGCTGGAAATGCGGCTTGCAGGAGCGGGCTGATAATCGCGGCGCGAACCGCGTGCGGCAAGCCCGGGCAAAGCTTCGAGCGCTTCCTGCGCGCTGCCGAAACGGGCGAGAAGCTGGCGATAGGTGACCGGGCCAATATGCGCCGAGCGCAGCAGACGGATGCGCGCAAACGCCTCATCCTGCGTCAACAGGCTCACGATTTCTGGCCGATCCGGGGTTCCTCGCCGCGCAGAAGCCGGCGGATATTGGCGCGGTGCAGGAAGATGATCAGCGCCGCGATGATCGCGAGCACCGGCACGAATTG
>DAIQNS010000223.1:0-3805 GCA_036788315.1 Alteraurantiacibacter sp.
CCATGCTGCCCGGCAATCGCTTCGACTTCATGCGGCTGGGGCGCGTCCTTGCCTGAAAGCGCATAATCCATCAATGTCGCGAAGCCGGCAAAATCGGGCTCCTGTTCGAGCCAGACGATATTGGTCCCCGGCTTGACCTTGCGCAGCCCTCTGTCAGGTTCGATCTCGCCGGTGATCAGGCGCAGCAGCGTTGTCTTGCCTGCCCCGTTGCGCCCGATCAGTGCCAGTCGGTCGCGCGGGCCGACATGCATGTCGAGGCCGCCTGTCTCCGGCGCGCCGAACAACCAGCGCCCGCCTTGCTGCAGGCCAAGTCCTTCCCAGGAAAAGATCGGTGGTTCTGCCATGATTGGCGAGCGCGTTAGGCGGGCAAGCGCACAAGGGCAAGCTGAAGACCAAGCTTAAGGAAAAGCCCAAGCCGTATTCACACCTTGTTCAATGCTCTCGCCTTAGGCACAAGGCCATGATGCGAAAATTGTTTCTTTGCCTTGTTGCGAGCGTGATCATGGCGGGTGCCGTGCTTGCGCCGCCCGCTGCTGCGCAATCGCGCAATGATCAGCAGAACGCTCGCGCAGAAATGCAGGCGGGCAACAACATGTCGCGCCGCGACATCGAGCGGCGCCTTGTGCCCTCGTATGAGCGGCGCGGGTATGAATATCTTTCCAGCGAATATGACAGCACCGCGCAGGTTTACCGCTTCAAGTTCATTCGCGAGGGCAATGTCATCTGGGTCGATGTCGATGCGCAGACCGCGCGCGTGCTGCGCGTATCGCGCTAGGGATAGCGCAGCAGCGCTTATTGACCGGGTGCGTGCAAAAGCCCACACGGATAACAGTGTGACAACAGGGGTTTTTACATGCGTATCCTGATCGTCGAGGACGAGCCGACCTTGGGCCAGCAGCTCAAGAACACGCTTGAGCAGAATGGTTATGCCGTCGATCTTTCGACCGATGGCGAAGACGGACATTTTCTTGGCAGCAGCGAGGATTACGATGCCGTCGTGCTCGATCTGGGCTTGCCCGAGATCGACGGGCTGACTGTGCTGGGCATGTGGCGCAAGGAAGGGCGCAACTTTCCCGTGCTGGTGCTGACCGCGCGCGACAGCTGGTCCGACAAGGTGGCCGGGCTCGATGCAGGCGCGGACGATTATCTTGCCAAGCCATTCCAGACAGAAGAGCTGATCGCGCGCCTCAGGGCCTTGATCCGCCGCGCATCGGGCAACGCTTCCTCGGAATTGACCGCGGGCGGCGTGCGGCTCGACACGCGCTCGGGCCGGGTGACGCTCGCGGGAGAGCCGGTGAAGCTGACGGCGCAGGAATACAAGCTCTTGAGCTATCTCATGCATCACAAGGGCAAGGTCGTCAGCCGCACCGAATTGATCGAACATATCTATGATCAGGATTTCGATCGTGATTCCAACACGATTGAAGTCTTTGTCACCCGCATTCGCAAGAAACTCGGCGCAGAAGTGATAACAACTATCCGTGGCCTCGGTTACAGCCTCGACGACCCCGACGAACCCCCGCGCGAGTGATCCTCTGCATGGGGTAGACGCGGCGGGCTCTGCCACAGTCGTTCCGGCTGAGCAAACGCGTGCCAGTCACACAGAGGTAAATCAGGCGCACACCGGCAGCCTTGCCCGGCGCATGATGGTCATAGCAGCCGGCTGGATCATTGCCTTGCTGCTGCTCGGCGGGCTCGCGCTGGATCGCGCCTTGACCAATCTGGTGACCGCGCAATTTGACGAGCGGCTCGAACTTTCGCTGACCGCAATGATTGCCTCGGCGGAAATCGACCCGTTTGGCGAGGTCTTCTTCAACCGCCCACTGGGTGATCAGCGGTTTCTCGAGCCCGGCAGCGGGAATTACTGGCAGATCAGCGCGGACGGCGTGGAGCCATTCGCTTCGCGCTCGCTATGGGACGAGAAGCTGGAGGTTTCGACAAGCGACGAGGCGGTAGAGCCGGAATTCACCTATTCCGAGCAATTTGCAGGCGAGCGGCTGCGCGTCATCCGGCGCACGATCAACCTGCCTGACAGTGATCGTCTGTGGCATTTCGTGGTTGCTGCCGACATGGCCGAGCTCGATGCCGAACTGACCGATATCAGGGCGATCCTGATCTGGTCGTTCGTTGTGCTTGGCATTGGCCTTTTGCTCATGGCGATGGCGCAGACCTGGTACGGGCTTGGCCCCTTGCGCCGCGTGCGGCAGGCGATTGCGCGCATTCGCGAGGCGGGCGCGAACCGCGTCACCGATCCCTTGCCGCTTGAAGTGCAGCCCATGGTGCAAGAGCTCAACGCGCTGCTCGAACATTCCGAAAAGCAGGCCGAGGAAGCGCGTACGCACGCGGGCAATCTCGCGCATGCCTTGAAGACGCCGCTCACGGTCGTCACCAACGCCGCGAGTGCTTCTGACCCCGAACTCGACGAGATCGTGCTGCGCGAAGTGGCGCTGATGCGCCGGCAGGTCGATCACCATCTGGCGCGCGCGCGCGCGGTGGGAAGGCGGGGTATCGGGCTAAGCCGCGCCAATGTCATGGACAGCGCACGCGGGGTCGAGCGAGCGGTCTCGCGCCTTTATCCGCATGTCCGTTTTGACATTGCCGGCAAGGATGACAGCGAAGTCGCTGCCGAGCGGCAGGATCTTGACGAGATGCTTGGCAATGTGATCGAAAACGCGGCCAAATATGGCGGCGGCTCGGTATTCGTTACCGTCGATGCCGAACCCGAAGCGCAGCATTGCGTGATCTGGGTCGAAGATGACGGAGCGGGCATTCCCGAACGCGAGCGTACCGCGATCTTCGCGCGCGGCGCGCGGCTCGATACCGAGAAGCCGGGCACGGGCCTCGGCCTGGCGATTGTGCGCGATGTGGCGGAAATTTACGAGGGGCGGGTGGTCTTGCGTGAAAGCGAGGACATGGGCGGATTATTGGTGGAACTGCATTTGCCGCGCGCCTAGCTTTTTATCGAAGCCAGCGCTGCATCAATGACATAGCGCGAAGAGGCGGGCTTGGGGATATGGCGCACGCCAAGCTCGTGCACCACTTCATCCTTGCGGTTGAGATCGCCCGAATGCAGCAGATAGGGCACGCCCAGACGATCAAGCTGCTGCGCAATCGGCCTGCACGTCTGCCCATCGCCAAGATTGACATCGAGCACTGCGACATCAATGCGCTTGGCCTTGTCGATAAATTTCAGTGCATTGGCGACACTGGTCGCGGCGAAGACCTCGCACCCGCAATCTTCCGCAGCAATTTCGAGGTCGAGGAGGATGAGAGGTTCATCTTCAAGCAGCAGAATGACAAGTTTCTCACTCATTCCGGTGCAGTCCCGATAGGGCAGATGATCTTGACGTGCAGCCCGTCAGAGTGCCATTCGCGCACAGTCTCGCCGCCGCCATAGCGGATCATCCGGTCGATGATTGCATTGCCCGATCCACCGGCACCTTCAGGCGCGAGGATGTTTTCCAGCCCGCTTTCGCGCCATTCGACAACGAGTTGTGGCTTGCCTTCGACATTGGCCTCATACCAGTCGACCGCGACTGCGCCGCCATCCACCGACCAGGCGCCGTGCTTGGTGGCATTGGCGGCAAGTTCATGCAGCGCCAGGCTGATGCTCGAGACAATCGTGAAGGGGACACGCAGCCCATTGCCGAGCAACTGCAGGCGGCTTTCATCAACTCCGTAAGGCTGCAGGATCGCCCGGATCGCCGGGGCGACCTGAATGTAGCCGGTCGCTGCGCTGTCGAGCGTGGTTTCATAGGCGCGGGCAAGCGCCTGGACCCGATGGTTGATCTCGCGCGCTTCGGCT
>DAIQNS010000224.1:0-3773 GCA_036788315.1 Alteraurantiacibacter sp.
GGTCATCCCCGCCGCGACCGAACGCAGCGCATCGACGAATTTGCCTTCGACCAGATCCTTGAGCAGTTCGGGCTGCATCGTGCGCATGCCGAGCGTTTGCGCGGCCATGCCGATCGCTTCGGCATCGGGCTTCACGCGGACATAGAATTCGGCCTTCACGTCGATCCGCAGCCGGTCCAGCGTGATCAGCGCTTCGCCATCGCGGCGCACGACGCTGAGCACGAGCGTGTTCATGTTGACCGGCATGGTCTCATGGAAAATCGGGAACACCAGCGCGCCGCCATTGATGACAACCTTCTCCCCGCCAATGCCCGTACGGACAAACGAGGTTTCCTTGGAGGCGCGGCGATAAAGCTTGGTGAGAAAGAGGATAATCGCGAAAAAGGCGATCACCAACCCGACAATCATGACCAGCGATGAGTCTATCAAAACGTCCATTTCATCTCCTAGGCTTTATCAATCTTTTGTAACTTCAGGCAGTTGGCGAGAGTTTGCGCTCGGACAGCGCGACGCCGTAGAAAACCTGCCCTTCGCGACGCACCAGCAGCAGTTCGTCGCCCTCTTCCATGCGGCTGCCAGCTTCATGTGGCTCGACCATGACATGATGCGTGTGACCATGCCGGTCCTTCACGCTGGCGCGCGCCGGATGATCCGCCGCCGCATGGCCGGTGGTGATGACTGCGCGCCGCCCGACAAGGCTGCCCAGCCCGACCGCGCTCGTCTCGTCGCGCGGCATGATTGCGCCCAATGGCCGCGCCAGCAGCGCAGTGAGCGGCACGCTCGCGCCGCCTGCAATGAGTGCGGCAAGCCAGCTGAACAGCGGCGCGCCCGTGAGGCTTTGGGCAAAGCCCTGCACGCTCATGCCGATCACGGTGAACACCAGCAGAAAAGTGATCAGCCAGACCAGCAGCGGCACCCGGCCAAGCCCCAGAAGCGTGGTGATGGCACCGCCCAAGGTGGCCGAAGTCGGATCAAGATCGGTGTCCAGATCAAGGTCGGCACCTGTATCGAAGTCGCCAAGGCCGGTAAGTTGCAACAGCGCGAGCAGCACCATGATCCCGAAGGAAATGGCGAAAGGCAGATTATAGTCGGCAAGCAGGCTCATCGCATTACCCCGCGCAGCTTGCGCCGGCGGCATCCTTTCACCTTGCGGGATTGACCGGGAATGGTTCCCCTAAGACAAGAGTTGCTGTACGCCATGGGCCTCATAATTTCCAGTGAAACCGAATTGTCGATTGTCGATTTTGCATCTGTCGCGGAGCAGCTTAGGTACAGTGGAATGCGTTTGACTGTCTATACTTTGTGTCTTGTCAGCCTCGCTGCCCTAGCGGTTCCCGCCGCCGCGCAGGACAGCCTTGGCGTGTTCGGCAATTGGGGCGCGTTCCGCAATGACCGGGTGGGCAAATGCTATGCCATCGCCATGCCGCAGGAACGCAGCGGCAGGCGCGATTATGCCGCCTTTGCCAGTGTCGGAACCTGGCCCGACAAGCGCGTGCGCGGGCAATTGCACTGGCGCACCTCGCTGAGCTTGCCGCGCAATGCCCGCGTTACGCTTGTGGTGGGAGAAGAAAGCTTCACGCTGACCGGCAGCGGCGCGAATGTCTGGGCGCGCGATGACCGGCAGGATGCAGCGATCCGCGCCGCGATGCGCACTGCCTCGGTGATGAGCTTGCGCGCGCGCGGCGCGCGCGGCGAGCAATTCGTCGATCGTTACAGCCTTGCAGGCGTGGCCACCGCGATGGACGCGGCAAGCGTGGGCTGTTCGCAGCGCTGACGGCGCATACAGCAAGGCCGGGGAATCGCTTCCCCGGCCCGCCGAACATTATCAGTTTACGTCAGATGCAGATCAGAAGCGGATGCCCACGCCTGCAACGACCTGATGCCGGTCAAGATCGGCGTCGAAACGGCCGCTTTCGCCGGTATCGTCGTCGAAGAAGTCGTTATCGCGGAAATCGAACTCGCCCTTCTTGTAATTCGAATAGCGATATTCGAGCTTGAGGAAGGTATTTTCGGACAGCGCATATTCGCCGCCCGCGCCCACGCGGTAGCCATCGAGATCGACATCGGTCACGATCGTGCTTGTGCCGTCATTTGCGTCAATGTCGTAGCGGGCATTGGTATAACCGCCCTTGAGGTAGATCAGCCCGTTCGAGCCAACGATCTTGCCGATACGCACGCCAGCGTAAAGGTCGCGGTCAGCTTCGAGATTGGCACCAATGCCAAAATCTTCCAGATCGCCATCTTCGATCCGGGCATCGGCATGCGAACTGCTCACTTCCCCTTCGACGCCGAGCAAAAAGCCGCCTACGGCAAAGTCAAAACCGACGCCCACGCCGACCTGAACACCCTTGATCGACTGATTTTCCTCATCGTTCAAATCATTGTCGACACTGCTGCCAGCCTTGCTGATGTCATAGCCAACCAAAGCCTCTACGCGGGGTCCGGTGAAAGCGGAGTTATTCTGCGCTGCTGCCGGAACTGCGATAGCGCCGCAAGCGGCACCTGCCATCAGGGTTACGATAATCTTCTTCATAACAAGTCCTTTGAATAGCCCGCAAAATTCGCGGGCGGGACTGCTAGAATGTCTCGCAGACGGGGTGGTTTCATGAACACAACACAACGAGCGATGTGTCGCATGAAAGACACACTAGTGCGACGAGGCGAAATAATATTACGTCAGAACACGGGAACCGGCCGATTGCGTCAGCCCGCAATGGTGCTTTCCATGGCGGCCTTCGCTCCCTATATCGCGGCCCATGGCCGACACTGCCCTCATGACCATTCCGGGACTTTCCGAGCCCGTTCCCGCCCCGCGCGACATTACGCCGCGCGCCGATGGCCGTATCGATCTGATCGGCCTGCCGCGCGCGCGGATTGGCGAATTGCTGGCCGAGGCCGGGCTTGACGACCGGCAGGCGAAGCTTCGTGCCAAGCAGGTATTTCACTGGCTCTATCATCGCGGCGCTACCGATTTTGCCGCGATGACCGATATCGCCAAGTCGATGCGCCCCTGGCTCGAGGAGCGCTTCGTGATCGGCCGCCCGGAAATCGTCGAGGCACAGCATTCGACCGATGGCACGCGCAAATGGCTGTTGCGCACCGCCGACGGGCATGATTTCGAGATGGTGTTCATTCCCGATGCCGATCGCGGAACCTTGTGCGTCTCCAGCCAAGTCGGCTGCACCTTGAACTGCACCTTCTGTCATACCGGCACCATGCAGCTCGTGCGCAATCTGACGCCGGGCGAAATCGTCGGGCAAGTCATGCTGGCGCGCGATGCGCTGGGCGAATGGCCCAAGGGGCGCATGGATATGCCCGATCTGGGGCCAGAGGTCGAGGACGAGGCCGAATATACCGCCGATGGCCGCCTGCTCACCAATATCGTGATGATGGGCATGGGCGAGCCCTTGTACAATTTCGACAATGTGCGCGATGCGCTCAATCTGGTGATGGACGGCGACGGTCTGGCGCTCTCGAAGCGGCGCATTACCCTGTCGACCAGCGGCGTGGTGCCGATGATGGCGCGCTGCGGCGAGGAAATCGGGGTGAATTTGGCCGTCAGCCTGCACGCCGTGACCAAGCCCGTGCGCGACGAGATCGTGCCGCTCAATCGCAAATACGGCATTGAGGAATTGCTCAAGGCCTGCGCCGATTATCCCGGCGCGAGCAATGCGCGGCGCATTACGTTCGAATATGTGATGCTGGCCGGCAAGAATGACAGTGACGATGATGCGCGCGAACTGGTGCGGCTGTTGAAAGCGCACAAGCTGCCC
>DAIQNS010000225.1:0-737 GCA_036788315.1 Alteraurantiacibacter sp.
GGCTGATCGCCTCGATCCAGGTCACATAGGCGAGTATTCCGGCGCAGGCCAGTTGCAGGACAATCATCAGGCGGGCCAGATTGCGCCTGTTCAGCCGGTCTGCCGCCAAGCCGGAAAAAGGCGTCAGGATGAACAGCGGGACGAATTGCAACAGGCCGATCAGCGCCAATTGCCCCGAAGCCTCGCCCACGCTCATGCCGGCTGCGCGCGCAATATTGTAAGTCTGCCAGCCGATGATCAGCATCATGCCGTATTGCGCTACCATCATGGAAAAGCGCGATATGAGGTAAGCGCGGAAGTTGGCGACGTGGAGCGGGTGCGTTGGTTCTTTCACCATCGCGCCATGACAGCGCGGAGCCCGCTTGCCAAGTCAGCTAATGGCTAGCACCGTTGTATGGTCAGCTGCGGTCAGCTGCGGCGACGAAGTGCCGGATTTGGCTGCAATTCCCGGATCATTGACATGAAGTCATCATACCTGATGATGCGTTCGAACTGGAACCCTGCGCGCAATTCCGCAGTCCAGATGCAATAGGCTTCGATCCGCCCAATTTGTGGCAGCCGAATAATTACCCGGTCGCCGCGCGAGAGCTTTTGCGCGTCGTCGATCATGAAACCATGAGCCGAAATGTTGCAGATATGCAGCTTCACATCGCCAAGCTCGCGATGCTCGCCAATAACTGGATAATTGACCGGATGCCGCGTCGAACGCCGCATATCGGTCACAGAGAGCGATGCTC
>DAIQNS010000225.1:747-1515 GCA_036788315.1 Alteraurantiacibacter sp.
GCTCCACCTGCCATATCCTGCAAACTCCCTTGAATGGACGGTCACCGATACTGGCAGGAAAGTCTGGATAATTGTTTAAAGTGCGCGCTTACGCAAAATCGCGTGACGTTTCTTGCCGAGGCTGAGGCGGAGTTCCTCGCCATCCTCAAGCGTGATCAGCTCGCCCGCGTCCAGGACAATGCGCTCCTCGATTTTCACCGCGCCTTCGGCAATCTTGCGCTTGGCTTCGCCATTGCTCTGCGTGAATCCGAGCGCGGTGCAGATCGCTCCCACACGCAAGCCTTCGTCAGGAATGTCGAGCGTCGGCAGGTCTTCGCCTTTGCCATCACCGGCAAAGGTCTGCTCGGCCGTGGCGCTTGCAGCAATTGCCGCGTCCTCTGAGCGCACAAGCCTTGTCACCTCATTGGCGAGCACGATCTTGGCATCGTTGATTGCCGCGCCCTCCAGGGCTTCAAGCCGGGCGATCTCCTCCAGAGGCAGATCGGTGAAGAGCTTGAGGAAACGCCCCACATCGCGGTCATCGACATTGCGCCAATATTGCCAGAAATCATACGAAGGAAGCTGCTCTTCATTGAGCCAGATTGCGCCTGCTGCGGTCTTGCCCATCTTGGCGCCATCGGCAGTTGTGAGCAGCGGCGTGGTGAGACCATACAGTTCCGCCCCGTCCATCCTCCGGCCCAGTTCCATGCCGTTGACGATATTGCCCCATTGATCGCTGCCACCCATTTGCAGCCGCACACCCATGGTTTTCGACAAATGCCTGAAATC
>DAIQNS010000225.1:1525-3684 GCA_036788315.1 Alteraurantiacibacter sp.
GGTGAAATGCGTGCCAACCTCTTGCAGCAAGTCGATATAACCAAGCTGGCCCAGCCAATCGTGATTGTTGACCATTACCGCATCGGTGGGGCCATCGCCAAAGGTCAGCAGCTTTTCGAAGACTGTGCGAATGCCGGCGATATTGGCGTCAATTGCCTCGTCGGTCAGCATCTTGCGGCTTTCATCGCGCCCCGTCGGGTCGCCAATGCGGGTCGTGCCGCCGCCCATCACCACCACCGGCTTGTGCCCGGCCTGTTGCAAGCGGCGCAGCATCATGATTTGCACCAGGCTGCCGATGTGCAGCGACGGCGCCGTGGCATCGAAACCAATGTATCCGGGCACGGTCTGTCGCACGGCAAGGGCGTCCAGTCCCTCAGCGTCGGTTACCTGATGGACATAACCCCGTTCATAAAGCACCCGCAAAAGCTCTGATTTATACGCTGTTGTCATCGGTCCCTCGTATCTCGGTGGCGGCGCGTAGCACGAGGATTGCTTCTTGCAAACGTACGACCTGATACCCCATCCCGCCCATCCCCCTCTCGCAGTGCGCCGCATGGAGGCGCGCGTTCTCTCGCTTACCGATGCATGGGTGCGCGTGCGCTGGCGCATTGACGGGGTGAACAAGCTTGTCCTGCCGCCTTTTGCCGGGCGGGGAAGGGCGGACAATCTATGGCAGACCACCTGCTTCGAGTTCTTCGTGCAGCCGCTGGGCGGCGAAGCCTACAGCGAGTTCAACCTCTCGCCATCCGAGCGCTGGGCCGCGTATGATTTCAGTGCCCGCCGCGAGGCGATGAGCGAGCGCACGATGCGCCGCGAGCCTGACTGCTCAATGCGCACCGGGCAAAGTGTCGCGATTTTCGATGCCGCGCTGCCGCGCGAGAACGTGCCCGAGCCGCCGGTCAATATCGGCCTGAGCGCAGTGATCGAGGAGCAGGGCGGAGTGAAAAGCTACTGGGCGATTTCGCACCACGGCGCCCAGCCTGACTTTCACGATCCGGCTTGCTTCGCGGCAAGGCTTGGGCCACGCAAGGCTGCATGAAATTTGGCATAGATCGGCTTTTGTCGGAACCTGAATTGCGCAGCGCCCTTGCGGGGCGGCGCGTGTCGCTTGTGGCGCATCCTGCTTCGGTCACAGCCGATCTGACACATAGCCTTGATGCGCTCATCGCGGCGGGGGTGAACGTGACCAGCGCCTTTGGCCCGCAGCATGGGCTGAAGGGCGACAAGCAGGACAACATGGTCGAAACGCCCGACGAGGTGGACCCGGCTTACGGCATTCCGGTCTACTCGCTTTATGGCGAAGTTCGGCGACCCACTTCGGCGATGATGGACAGCGCCGATGTGTTCCTGTTCGATCTGCAAGACCTTGGCTGCCGCATCTACACGTTCGTCACCACGCTCCTTTACCTACTCGAAGAAGCCGCACGCACCGGCAAGGAAGTCTGGGTGCTCGATCGGCCCAATCCTGCAGGTAGACCCATCGAGGGCACTTTGCTCGAGGTGGGGCACGAAAGCTTCGTCGGCGCCGCGCCTATGCCGATGCGTCATGGCCTGACCCTGGGCGAGATGGGCCATTGGTTCATCGGCCATTTCGGCCTTGATGTAGAATACCGGGTTATCGCCATGCACGACTGGCTGCCCGAGGCCCGGCCGGGTTTTGGCTGGCCCGAGGGGCGCATCTGGATCAACCCCAGCCCCAATGCAGCCAATCTCAACATGGCGCGCGCCTATGCGGGCACAGTGATGATCGAGGGCGCGACCCTGAGCGAAGGGCGCGGGACGACAAGGCCGCTCGAAGTATTGTTCGGCGCGCCCGATCTCGATGCCCGGGCGGTGCTGGCGAAGATGGAGCGGCTTGCCCCGGAATGGCTTTCAGGCTGCGCCTTGCGCGAATGCTGGTTCACGCCGACTTTTCACAAGCATGCAGGCCAATTGTGCAGCGCGCTGATGATCCATGCCGAAGGGCCGCATTACGATCACCACGCGTTCCGGCCGTGGCGTTTGCAAGCGCTGGCCTTCAAGGCGATCCGTCAGCTTCATCCCAGCTACCCGATCTGGCGCGATTTTCCCTATGAGTACGAGTTCGAGCGGCTTGCCATCGATGTGATCAATGGCGGACCTGCCTTGCGCGAGTGGGTCGATGACGAGGCTGCGATGCC
>DAIQNS010000226.1:0-3600 GCA_036788315.1 Alteraurantiacibacter sp.
CCACACCGACCGCAAGGCGCCGATTGTGGGCGTAACGGTGTATTACCGCGTCGGCTCCAAACATGAACCGCGCGGAAAAACCGGGTTCGCTCATCTGTTCGAACATCTGATGTTTGGCGGCAGCGAGAATGTCGAGAATTTCGACGTACTGCTCGAAGGCGCAGGCTCCACCCCCACCAACGGCTCGACCTTCTACGACCGCACGAATTACTATCAGACCGTGCCGACCGGCGCGCTCGAGACGACGCTTTTTGCCGAGGCTGACCGCATGGGCTATCTGCTTGGCGCGGTCACGCAGGAAAAGCTCGATGCGCAGCGCGGCGTGGTGCAGAACGAAAAGCGGCAGGGCGACAGCCAGCCATATGGCCTGATCTACTATCTGATCACGTCCAACCTGCTGCCCGTTGGCCATCCCTATCGCCATGCCACGATCGGTTCGATGGCCGATCTGGAGGCCGCCTCGCTCGCCGATGTGCATCAATGGTTCAAGGACAATTACGGGCCCAACAATGTCGTGCTCGCGCTCGCAGGCGATATCGATGCCGCGACCGCACGGCCTCTGGTCGAGCGCTATTTCGGCGATATTCCGCGCGGCCCCGATGTGGCGGAAAACCCCGCCGGGCCGGTCACGCTCGCCGCGCCGATCGATCAGGAAATCACCGATCAGGTGCCCGTCGCCACGATCTTCCGCAATTGGTCGGGCCCGGGCATGGAGCATCCCGACGCGGTGCCCTTGCAAGTGGGCATGCACATTCTGGGCGGGCTTGGCTCTTCGCGGCTCGACAATGCCATGGTGCGCGGGGACGAGATCGCGGTGAGCGTTTCGGCCTTTGCGCAGCTGTTTGAAGAAACCAGCATCCTGCAAGCTTCCGCCTATGTGAAGCCCGGCGTTGACCGCACCCGTGCGCAGGCCTTGCTCGAAGCCGAAATCGCGCAGATGATCGCGCAAGGCCCGAGCCAGGACGAGCTTGACCGGGCGCGCACGCAGCTTGTCGCGGGCACCATCGGCGGGCTTGAAAGCGTGGGCGGCGGCAGCGGCAAGGGCGCGATTCTCATCGAAGGCCTGCTCTATACAGGCGATGCCGGTTTTTACCGGCAGGAGCTGGAAAAGATGGCCGCGCTGACGCCCGAAACGGTGCGCGCGGCGATGGAGCGCTGGCTGTCGCGCCCGGCGTATAATCTCACCGTGCTGCCCGGAGAACGCACGCTCGACGGCGCGCAGATGGGCGGCTGGGGCGATGAGGATCAGTACCCCGCTCCCGCTCCCGATGCTGGCGGCGCCGAGCCCTACCCGCGCACCGCCCCGCCGCGCAGCGCGCCGCCGGTCGAGCCAGTGGGCGAATTGACGTTCCCCGAAATCGAGACCGCCACGCTTTCGAACGGCATCACTGTCGTGCTGGCACGGCGCACCGCGATCCCCAAGCTTTCGCTCGCCATGAGCTTCGATGCAGGGTCCGCTGTCGATCCGGCGGGCGAAAAGGGCGTCCACGAGACCATGATGGACCTGCTCACGCAGGGCACCACGAGCCGCAGCGCGCTCGATATCGCGGTCGAGCAGGAGCGGCTCGGCTCCTCGATCAGCGCGGGCGCAGGCGTCGACAGCTCGACGGTGTTCCTGAATGCGCTTTCAACTGCGCTTGCGCCCTCGCTCGAACTGATGGCCGATGTCGTGCGCAATCCCGCCTTTGCCGAGGGCGATGTCGCCCGCGTGAAGGAACAGCGCCTGACCGCGATTGCGCAGGAATTGTCCTCGCCCGACGGGCTGGCGCTGCGCGCGGTGCGGCCGCTGATCTACGGCGAGGACCATCCCTATGCCGATGCCAGCAGCTCGGGCGATGCTGGGGCGGTCGAGGCGATCACGCCTGCTTCCATGGCCGCCGAACACAGCGAATGGATCCGCCCCGATCTGGCGACGATCACGGCAGTGGGCGATGTCTCGCTGAGCGAGCTTGTGACGGCGCTCGAGGCAAGTTTTGGCGATTGGCATGCGCCCGAGGCTGCTGCGCCTGCCAAGAATGTGCTCGTCCCCGCCCCTGCGCCGCAGCCGCGCCTGGTGGTGGTCGACTGGCCCAATACGCCCTCGACCACGCTCGCGCTGAGCCGTGTCTCGCCGCTCATCGGCCATGCCGCCAACATGGAAGTGATCCAGACCGCGAATGAAGTGCTCGGCCAGGGCTTTCTCTCGCGCCTGATGGGCGATCTGCGCGAAACGAAGGGCTGGACCTATTCGATCAGCTCGGGTTTCACCGGCGCGGTCGGGCAGCGTGCCTTTGTCGTGAACACGCAGGTGCAAGCCGACCGCACGGCGGATTCTATCCGCGCCATTATCGAACAGATGGAAGCCCTGCCCGCCACGCGCCCGGTCGATGACGGCGAGTTCACCCGCGTGACCGACGGCAATGTCCGCGGGCTTCCCAACCGCTTCGAAACCAACGGCCAGGTGCTCGGCGCCCTGCTCGCCAACCAGCAATTGGGCCGCGATCTGCGCTATCACCTGCGCTTGCCGGAGATTTACCGGGCGATGGATGTGGACGCGCTGAACGCGGCGGCGCGCGACTATCTGCAAGCCGATGGCCTGACGATTGTCGTTGTCGGGGATCGCCGGGTGATCGATGCGCAGCTCGAAACGCTCGGCATGCCGATCACCTATCTCACGCCCGAAGAGCTTTAGGCGCGGATCAGAACTTCCCGCGCAGCGCCTGATAAGCGGCGGCCGCTGCGGTATTGGCGAGATTGAGCGAGCGGATGTGCGGCGAGCGCATGGGCAGATGCACCATCTGCGCTGCGTGGCGGTCGCGGATCGCTTGCGGCAGGCCCGTGGTTTCGCTGCCGAAAACGAGAATGGCGTCCTCGGGATAATCCGGCTCGTAAAAGCTGCGCGGTGCGTCCTCTTCGAACAGGAACATCTGGTCGGCGCGCGGTTGACGGGCGACGAGAAACGCCTCCCAATCGGCATATTCGCTCAGTTGCACATGCTGCCAATAGTCGAGCCCGGCGCGCTGCAACTGCTTGTCGGACAGCGTGAAGCCATAAGGCCGGATCAGCGCCAGCCCCGCATCAAGCGCAACACAAGTGCGCCCGATCGCGCCGGTATTGTGCGGAATTTCGGGATGGACGAGGGCAATGGTGAGGCGGGGCATAGCCAGATTCTCGCACAGACTGTTTAGGCATGGAAAAGCCCGGGAACGCGTGGGCGGCCCGGGCTTTTCGAATGACAACAATGAAAACTCAGGTCACCCTGCGTCCTCCTTGATGCCGATGCACTGCTTCCAGATCGGCCCGACCACACCAAACTGACGACGATACTCGATCTTGCTGCCTTCGCCTTCCCGATAGATTGTAAAGGCCAGAGCGACGCCGCCATAACCGTTCTTGATCAGAATGACTTTTGAACCGTCATCGCGGTCCAGCGGACTGGTATTGTTCTTGTTGGCAAGGCAGAAGGCAACCTCGTTCTGACTGACATCAGAGAAATAGACTTCCGTCGGTTCTTTATCGAGAACGGATTGAGTCGATGCGCAACCCGTTACTGCGAGACCTGCGAGCGCCAGACCCATGACCGATTTTTTCATTAGCCCCCCTGTTATGTTGAAGTAAATC
>DAIQNS010000227.1:0-1364 GCA_036788315.1 Alteraurantiacibacter sp.
CCACTTGTCGCCGGCAATCAGGCGGATCAGGCTTTCCCCTTCGATGTCCTTTGGCTGCCTCCCCAAGGCATATGCAAAACGCGGGCTTACCGTCTTGATCAGTCGGTTGGTATCGATCTGCCAGAGCCAGTCCGCCTCGCCCTCCTCGAATTCGCGCAGCAGCAGCGAGACGACCTCGCCCTGCTCGGCAACGCCCGCTTCGGCAACGCGCGCTGCGATATGCGTGCGGGCAAGCGCCACGATGCCGACCACCAGTGCGCCTGCGTAAAACAGGCTGATACCGGCAAACATCCAGTCATCGGAAAGGAAAAAGGAACAGAACGCAGCGGCCCCGATCAGGCAGACATAGATCACCCCTGCCAGCGGCGCGGCGGCGAGCATTATGGCGCTTCCGGCAGCCAGCATGGCGACAATCGCGAACAGCGCGAAATGTTCGCTCAGGCCCGCATAGGGCGGAAAGGCGATGATCGCGTAACCCCACAAGAGCCCGCATGCCGCCACGCTAATCGGCTGGGTGATGAAATAGCGCCTGGTGACTTTCCTGCGCCGGAATTCCGCCAACTCGCGGTCGACACTGATGGCATAGATGCTCGCCATGATCACAGCGATCACCCAGGCACCCAGTTGCAGGGGGGAGACCAGATTGGCGAAGATGAACGCGGTGATGAGCGCAGCGCCTGTTCCGAGCAGCGCGCGCAAGACCGAAACTTCGGGCAGACCGGCGAATTGCAAAGCGCGCAGCCGATCATTATCCCCCACCGGCGGATCTTTCAGGCCAAGCACTTCCAACACGCTAAGGCGCATGGGCAATTGCGGCAGACTGGAACGGTCTTCCCTCACCTCAATTTCCTAGCGCTCCGGTGGTTAATGCTCAGTAAAATCGATAGCTTGCGAATAAGTAAATTTGCTGATCATTCGACCGTGACCGATTTGGCCAGATTGCGCGGTTGATCAACGTCAGTGCCTTTGGCGCAGGCGACGTGATAAGCGAGCAATTGCACCGGCACGGCATAGACCAAGGGCGCGATCAGCGGGTGGACCTTGGGCATCTGGATCGTGGCAAGGCAGCCCTCGCCCGCTTGCTCGAGGCCTTCTTCGTCCGATATGAGCACGACCTTGCCGCCGCGCGCCTGCACTTCCTGCATGTTCGAGACGGTCTTCTCGAACAGGGGGCCCGAAGGCGCGAGCACGATCACCGGGACATGTTCATCGATCAACGCAATGGGGCCATGCTTCATTTCACCCGATGCATAGCCTTCGGCATGGATGTAGCTGATTTCCTTGAGTTTTAGCGCGCCTTCAAGCGCCAGCGGAAAGTCCGGACCGCGGCCCAGATACAGCACATCGCGCGCCGGTGCGATGAG
>DAIQNS010000227.1:1374-3586 GCA_036788315.1 Alteraurantiacibacter sp.
CATCGCGGCGATCTCTTCGTCATGGTCAAGCGCAGCGTTCAGCGCAGCAGGCGCTTCGAGCAGATGTTGCACGATCTCGGCTTCTTCCGCACGGTTCATGCGGCCCTTCGCGACGGCAAAGTGCGCCGCCAGCGCGGCCAGCACGGCCAGTTGGCAAGTGAAAGCCTTGGTCGAGGCGACGCCGATTTCGGGCCCTGCATGCGTTGGCAAAAGCAAATCCGCCTCGCGCGCCATCGAACTTGTCGGCACATTGACCACTGCGGCAATGACCTGCCCCTGCTGCTTGCAATGGCGCAGGGCCGCCAGCGTGTCCGCCGTCTCCCCGCTCTGCGAAATAAACAGCGCTAGCCCGCCTTCTTCCAGGACGGGGTCGCGATAGCGGAACTCGCTCGCATAATCGATGTCGACCGGCACACGGGCAAACATCTCGAACCAGTATTTCGCGACCATTCCGGCGTAATAGGAGGTGCCGCAAGCAACGATCGTCACCCGCTTCACGCTTGAGATGTCAAAATCCATCTGCGGCAGGGCGACACGCTGTTCACCGGGACGCAGGTAGGAGCGGAGCGTTTGCGCGACGACTGTCGGCTGCTCGAAAATCTCCTTCTGCATGAAGTGGCGATAATTGCCCTTCTCGATCGCGACTGCTGACGCGCCCGAGAGCTGCACCGGACGTTCGACCAAATTGCCTTCGGCATCGCGGATGGTGACGCCCTCGCTCGTAATGACCGCCCAGTCTCCTTCTTCGAGATAGCTGATGCGCTGCGTCAGCGGGGCCAGCGCCAGCGCGTCGGAGCCGAGATAAGTCTCCCCCTCACCGAACCCGACCACCAGCCGCGCGCCGATCAGCATGCCGGGATAATCGCGGAACGCGATCGCAAGGCCGAAGGCACCGCGCAGGCGCGGCAGAACATCGGCCACGGCTTCCTCGGGCGAAAGGCCGTTCTCGATATGCTGCGAAATCATGTGCACCACGACTTCGCTGTCGGTCTCGCTTTCGAAGGCGCGGCCCATGGCGGTCAGTTCGGCTTTCAGCTCGCGGTAGTTCTCGATAATGCCATTATGGACCAGCGCGACCTGCTTGGTGGCGTGCGGATGCGCATTCTTTTCGGTCGGCGCGCCATGCGTGGCCCATCGGGTATGGGCGATGCCTGTAGTGCCTGCAGCGGGATTGCGTTCCAGCTCGAGCGTGAGGTTGATGAGCTTGCCTTGCGCGCGCCGCCGGATCAGCGCGCCCTCGTGGATCGTGCAAATGCCCGAACTGTCATAGCCGCGGTATTCCATCCGTCTCAGCCCGTCGACCAGCCGCGCGGCGACATCGATGGTGCCGACAATTCCGATTATTCCGCACATTGCGCGCCAAACCCCCCGTTAAAGGAAAAATCTATCAGGAACCGATGAATGCAGGCCTAACCCGTGTCATGAGCAATGGCTCAGGAACGTCCGGCCTTCTTCGTTTTCATCGCGTCATGGAAGCGGTCGGCCCAGCCCGGCTTGACCATCTGTTCCGCCCGGACCATCCGCAATTCGCCCTCCGCAACATCGCGGCTGACCGCGCTGCCCGCCGCCACAATAGCATCTGCGCCGATATTGACAGGCGCAATCAACGCCGAATTGGAGCCGATGAAAGCGCGCGGACCGATGGTGGTCTTGTGCTTGAAATAGCCGTCGTAATTGCAGGTGATGGTGCCAGCGCCAATATTCGCGCCTGCACCGATCGTGGCATCGCCAAGATAGGTGAGGTGGTTCGCCTTTGCACCTTCGCCAAGCGTCGCCTGCTTGATTTCGACAAAATTGCCCACCTTCGCGCCCTTCTCCAGCACCGCGCCGGGGCGCAGCCGGGCATAGGGCCCGACTTCGACATCCTCGCCCACGCGTGCGCCTTCAAGATGGCTGAAGGCCTTGATATGCGCGCCGCTCGCCACGCTGACACCGGGGCCGAAGACGACATTGGGATCGATCACCACATCGGCGGCAATCTGGGTATCATAGCTGAAAAACACCGTCTGCGGCGCGCGGAAGGTGACGCCCTTGGCCATCATTTCCTCACGCTTGAATTCCTGCCACTGCGCTTCGGCGGCGGCGAGCTCGGCGCGGCTGTTGATCCCTGCGACTTCGCCCGGATCATCGCAGGTCACGACGGCGCAATCGCGCCCTTCGGCAATCGCGATATTGACGATGTCGGGCAGGTAATATTCGCCCTGCGCATTGT
>DAIQNS010000228.1:0-3564 GCA_036788315.1 Alteraurantiacibacter sp.
CCTGCCGCAAGCCCGGCATGGCCTTGATAGGAGGACAGATCGGCCATCGCCGCGCCGAGATCTTCGCCCCAGGCAATCGCATGGCCCTTGTTGCCCGGATGGCCATGGAAAGTCGCATGCTCAAGCTCGGGTATGAGCCGCGCGACCATCTCCTCGTTTCCGGCAAAGCCGCAGCACGCAAGGATCAGCGCGTCGCAGCCGATAATGTCCTCGCTGCCATCGGGCCGCGTTGCGCCAACCGCGAGAATGCGCCCTTCCTTGTTGGCATAGAGCGTATCGACTGTCGCTTCTGTCAGAATGTCGACGCCCGCCGCTTCGCAGGCATCGGCCAGCGCGCCCATAAGTTCGGAGCCCGAGCGGCTCGGCATGCCGTGCATCCGGCGCACCGAATGGCCAGGATAGGTGAAGCCATCGACGAGGTTGAGGTCGAGCTTGTGCTGTTCCACCAGCCAGTCGACCGTGGCTGCGCTTTGGGCGGCGAGGTGATCGACCAGATCGCTATCGACCAGCCCCTTGGTCTTGGCCTTGATGTCGGCAGCAAACAGCTCGGCGCTGTCCTCCACGCCGGCCGCGCGCTGGATTTTGCTGCCTGCCGCCGGGATGAGCCCGGTCGACATAGCCGTGGTGCCAAGCGGCTGCTTGTCGCGCTCGATCACGAACACATCCTTGCCCGCATCACGCACGGCCAATGCCGCGCACAGGCCCGTACCGCCTCCGCCCACCACGATCACCGGGATATCGGCAATCGTCTCGACGCTCTCGCAGCGCACCACCGCGATTGTCTTCGCCGTCATTTCCTCGCCCATTTCTGTTCAAACTCCCACACTTCGGGAAAGCCGATCAGCTCGCAAAATTCCTTGAAATCGAAATGCGGCGCGTCCGGCGCGAAGCTCGATCCGGTTTGCTTGAGATGGCGCAGCGAAGTTTCGACCGCCTGCGCCGCGGCGAGCGAAGTCATCGCCGGGAATATTGCCATGGCATAGCCGATCTCGGCCAGCCGCGCGGACGGAAGGATCGGGCTGACCCCGCCATTGGCCATGTTGGCGAGCATCGGCGCGCCGATTGCGGCGCAGGCGCGGGCCATCTCATCCTCGGTTTCGAGCGCTTCGACAAAGATGATGTCGGCGCCCGCTTCGGCATAGGCTTGCGCGCGTTCGATTGCGGCATCGAAACCTTCGGGCTGGCGCGCATCGGTGCGCGCGATGACCAGCATGTCCGCGCGCGTATCCACCGCGACCTTGATCTTGTCGACCATAGCCGCAGGCGTGGTCACGCGCTTGCCCGGCGTATGGCCGCATTTCTTGGGAAATTCCTGATCTTCGAGCTGGATCGCGCAGACGCCCGCGCGCTCGTATCCGCGTACGGTATGCGCGACATTGAGCAGGCCGCCAAAGCCGGTATCGGCATCGGCAATCACCTGCGCCTCACTCGTCTCGCAAAGCTGCGCCACGCGGTCTGTCAATTGCGTCACCGAGACGAGCCCTGCATCGGGAATGCCATAGGCTGAAGCGGTCAGCCAATAGCCCGAGGCGTAGACGAAATCGAACCCGATCTTGTTCGCAACGGTGGCCGCGATCATGTCATAAATACCCGGCGCGGCGACGAAAGTGCCGTTCGAGAGCGCCGATTTCAACGGATTTGTTGCCACTGCAATCTTGCGCCTTATCCTGTTGCCGACCGAAACCGATTGGCTTTGTTACGCCGCGCGGTGAAACGTGGCGAAGCTTGGTCTGGATTAGTTCGCATGATGGATATTGCAATCTGGGCGCGCGCCGCGTGCGCCTGCAAGCAGATAGGGCGCAAGCAGCAAAGGAGCCGGTATGAGCGATCTGGGTGAAAATTATGCCAAGGCCTTTGGCCAGAAGGCTGGTATGGGCCTGCGCCCGGCATTGGTGCTGATCGATTTCGTCGAAGGCTATTTCGACAAGACCTGCGATCTTTACGCCGAAGTCGAGGAAACGCTGGCCTCGGCCTTGCGCGTGCGCGCGGCGGCGCATCAAGCGGGCATCCCTGTGTTCCTCACACGCGTGGTCTATCACCAGAGCGCGCTCGATGGCGGGCGCTTCTATGAGAAGGCTCGGCCCTTGCGCTATTTCCTCGAAGGCAGCGCCATGGGCGCATGGCCCGAGGGGCTCGATCCGCGCGAGGATGAAATCATCATCACCAAGCAATATCCCAGCGCCTTTTTCGGCACTTCGCTTGCTTCGACGCTGACCGCGGCGGGGATCGATCAGGTGATCCTCACCGGCCTCACCACGAGCGGATGCGTGCGCGCAAGCTGCGTCGATTCAATGAGCCACGGCTTCATCACCACGGTCGTGCGCGAGGCCTGCGGCGACCGGCACGAGGGGCCGCACGAGGCCAATCTGTTCGACATGGATGCCAAATATGCCGATGTCGTCTCGGAAGAAGAGATTGTCGCTTTTCTTGGCTCTGTGAAAATGCACGCCTGAATTTGGCTCTTGTCCGGACAAACTAGTCAGCTATCCTGAGCTTGCGCCATGGTGCGCGGGCAGGGAGAGCACATGGCAGCCGCAACGAACGCCAGCGACCGGGGAAACATCGCCTATCCTTCGGCAAAGTCCGGCTGGTTTCTCGTGGCAATGCTCACCGGCGCCTATGTCCTGAGCTATATCGACCGCTCGATCATCGGCCTGCTGATCGAGCCGATCAAGGCCGATCTGGGGCTCACCGATGCCGATGTCGGCTACATTCTCGGCCCGGCTTTCGGGCTCATCTATGTGCTTGCAGGCCTGCCGCTTGGCTGGCTGGTCGACCGCAAACGCCGCACCTGGATCGTCGGCTTCGGTATTATTGTGTGGTCCTTGGCGACCGCCTTTTGCGGGCTGGCGCGCAATTTCTGGCAGCTTTTCCTGGCGCGCATGACTGTGGGCGCAGGCGAGGCAGTGCTCAGCCCGTCGGCGATGTCGATGATCTCCGACAGTTTCCCGCCCGAGCGGCGCGGCAAGCCGATTGCGGTCTATGTCGGCGCGCTCTCGCTGGGCGCGGCGATTGCCTCGCTGATCGGCGGCGCGGTCACGCAATGGGCCAAGACGACGGACAATATCGCGGTGCCCGTGCTCGGCGAACTCGCGCCGTGGCAGCTCACCTTCTTCGCCGTGGGACTGCCCGGCCTGCTGTTTGCGCTGGTCTTCTTCATCCTGCGCGAACCCCCGCGCCGCAAGGCCGAGATCGGCAAGGGGGAGGAGACGCTCGGCAATGGCCTTGGCGATGCGATGGGCTATGTCTGGCGCAATCTGGGGCCTTATGCGGGCTTTGTCTCGCTCGCCTGCGGGATGACGATCTGCGCCTATTCGCAAGGCTTTTTGCCCTCGGTGTTTGCGCGCACATGGGGCTGGGAAACCTCGACCTATGCCTATGTCAATGCGGTGGTGATCATCTGCGCGGGGCCGCCTGCGGTGTTCGGCGCGGGCTGGCTGTGCGATCGCTGGGCGCAAGCAGGTCGCGATGATGCGCCGCTGCTGCTGCTTGTCATCGGCTTTGTGCTGATGGTGCCCACGGCCGTGCTGCCGATGTTCATGCCGAGCGGCGAGCTCGCTTTCA
>DAIQNS010000229.1:0-481 GCA_036788315.1 Alteraurantiacibacter sp.
GCGGCGTTGCGCCCTCCTATGCGCTTATCGGCGAGTATTTCCCCAGTGAACAGCGCGCCTTTGCGCTGTCGATCTATTCGCTGGGCATCCCGATCGGCTCGGCTGCCGGGGTCATGCTCGGGGGCTATATTGCCGCCACGATCGACTGGCGGCTCGCTTTCATCGTCGTCGGCTTGGCGGGCGTCGCCGTTGCCCCGCTGTTCAAGTTCCTCGTTCGCGACAAGCCACCGCAAGCGCCGCTCGCCATTCAGGAAACCGCGCCCGGTCAATCATTTGCCGCGACCGCGCGCATCCTCGCGCGCAAGAAATCCTTCTGGTTTCTGTCCTTCGGCGCAGCGTCGTCCTCGATGATCGGCTACGGTCTGGCATTCTGGCTGCCGAGCCTGCTGCAACGCAGCTTCGGCTTTGATCTGGTGGCGACATCGCAATTCTACGGCGCGCTGCTGCTCATCGGCGGGATTGCCGGCGTGCTTGGCGGAGG
>DAIQNS010000229.1:491-3534 GCA_036788315.1 Alteraurantiacibacter sp.
GGCTCGGCGATCGGCTCGGCGGGCGCGACCGCGCGTACTTCGCCTACATGCCGGCAATCGCCTTCGTCATCGCCGCGCCGCTTTTTGCGCTTGGCATCATGAGCGAAAGCGCGAGCTTTGCCTTTTTTGTCTTCCTGCTGCCGCAAGGGCTTTCCTATGTCTGGCTCGGCCCGGTCCTCTCGGCGATCCAGCATCTGGTGGTGCCATCCGCGCGCGCAACAGCTTCGGCTTTGTTTCTCCTCATCCTCAACCTCATCGGGCTGGGCGGCGGCATTTATGCGCTCGGGGCGTTGTCCGAAGCGTTGCAACCGATCTATCTGGAAGAGGCGCTGCGCCACTCGATGCTCTATGCACTCGCGCTTTACGGGCTCGCCGCGATTTTGATGACCTGTGCCGGGCCAAATCTGCGCAAGGAATGGGTCAGCGAACAGCTCTGACCGGCCTGCGGCCAGCGGGCGATTTTGAGCGCTCGCAAACTCGCCAAAAAGGCCAAGTTCTGCTATCAATATTCGTCCTTGATGCTACACTGTAAGGCACCTGATAGCTTGCATTTCCGAACGGCTTTTGTTCGATTAAAACAATGATAAACATAGGTTTTTGAGAGGCGCATGGCATGACAGTTCAACTGCAGCACAGCATGAAGTCCGCGGCAACTCCCGATGAGCTTGCAAGGCAGCGGTTTGTCTCGGGAATACGTAGCCTGATCCTCAACGATCTGGCCGGGGATTTGCGCGATGCCTATGATCGACGGGCCGCGCCTGCGTTCAAAAAGGAGCATGGCCGCGAACCTGAAAACAGCCGCGATGCGCACCAGGCGCTGCGCGGCGATCCGGCGTTCAACATCTATTCGGCAATGCGCGTTCAGGCGCAGAAGATGGTCTGGGCAAGCGTTGCTAGCGGGGTCGAGCGCGGGAGCGAGCGGCTGCGCGAAGAAGCGAGCAAGGTCGCCGGAAAGGCGGGTTCGCTGGAGCTTGATCCCGATCTGGAAATTCCCAAAAACGTCAATGCGCTCGATGTGCATCTCATGCCTGGCAGCTATACACGCGGAGCCGAGAGCCTCGAAGCCGGCGCGGTTTACGATCGCGGGCTGGCGGTGTTTTCGATGGGGCTGATGGGTGCAAATCTGGACGATATCGGCCTGTCGATGAGCAGATATATCGCGCAGCGCTTTCCCGAATTTGCGCCCAGTCGCATTCTCGATGCGGGTTGCACGATTGGCCACAACACCCTGCCGTGGAAGCAGACCTATCCCGATGCAGAATTGATCGCGATTGATGCGGCTCCCGGGCCGTTGGCCTATGGTTCAGCGCGGGCTAAGATGCAGGGGCAGAACGTCAGTTTCCGGCAAATGTGCGCCGAAGACATGGCTTTCGATGACGAGAGTTTCGATCTCGTGTGGAGTTCGATGTTCCTGCACGAGCTCTCTAAAAAGCAGCGCGCCGCCTTCTTTGCCGAGGCATTTCGCGTGCTGAAGCCCGGCGGGCTGATGCTCCATATGGAACTTCCGCCCAATGATCAGATGGACGCTTTCGACGGCTTCTATCTTGACTGGGACAGTTACTATAACAACGAGCCTTACTATAAGGGCTTCCGCGATGAACTGCCGCGCGAATTGTGCCGCGCGGCGGGATTTGCCGAAAGCGACTATCTCGATTTTGTCGTTCCCTCGATTGGTATTTACGGCGAGGATGCGGTGAAAGAAGCTGCGCTTGGCGATCGGAGCGAAGCCGTCGGGCAAAAGACCACTGGCCGCCTTGCCGAAGGGGTCATGTGGTTCGGCTTTGGGGCATGGAAAGCATGAGCAATGATCCGCTTCGGCCCGAGGATGCCCCGCCCAGCCTCTATGACGACAAGGGCAATCCGCGCTTCTTCTCCGATCCCGCTATGGACCGCTTTACCGCGGTGGTGATGAACCTGGCTCAGGAAGTCTGGGTGCAAGAGGAGCGTCTGCTGGCATTGGAAGAAGCGAAAGCGGGCGAACCGGTCGACCGCGACCTCATGGCCAAGGCCTTCATCGAGCGCGTTTTCGCGCCGCTTCGCGAAGCCTGAACCCCCAGCTACCGATCAGCTTCGTGCAAGATCAGTAGCGTGAGGGTTCAACCTGCGCGATTTCAACGCTGCATCAGAAGTCTAATTTGACGCGGAATGTCCAGGTGCGCGGTGCATTGAGATAGGCATAATTGGCCAGCGCGGATTCCACGGCAACCTCGTCGAAGCAGTTCTTGCACTCGACAATCATCGCCCACCCCGCGTCGGACCGCAGCGCGAGCGAGGCATTGGCGATCCAGCGCGCCGCGCTGAATGAGCCGGTCGCAGGCACGACCCGGTCGCCGATGCCCGTGGTATTACCCGCATAGTCTGTCCCGGTGATCGGACCGGTGACTTCGCCGTCATAGAAGGTCACCTCATTGGTGCCCACTTCGCTCTTGCTGCGCCAGCTTGCATTGACCGATGGTACAAGCCAGAGATCGCCGCCGAGCGGGGCCTCGTATGTCGCGCCCAGTGCCAGAGTGAAATCGGGCGTGCGCACGGGCTCGGCAATCGAACCATCGGGCGCGACAACGCCCACGCCGCAAGAAATTGCAGTATCGGCGAGGCCAGCCCCGGTCGTGGGGCCATTGGGAATGAGCCCGTCGTCCAACTGGGCAAGACAATCGCGCTGCTGCGCCCACACCGCTTGCACTCCGAAGCGGTCGAATTCGGGCGCGCTGGAGTCGATATTGTACTTGTCGTCCTGATAGCCGAGCGCTGCGAACACCTCCAAGCCATCGGTCGGTGCTGCCGTCAACTCGACTTCGAGACCCTTGTTCTCATAGTCGGCAAAATTGCGGGTGATGAAGGCAATCGAGCCATCGCCGCGGATAAAGGCTGCCGGAGTCTGCAAATCGCCCACGTCGAGATAGAAGCCTGTGACATTGAGGCGAACGCGGTTGTCGAGGAATTGCGACTTGGCGCCGACTTCGTAGCTCCATGCGGTTTCCGGTCCGAACGGCAGCAGCTCGCCGGGAGCCGTGCCGCGTGCGTTCCAGCCACCAGACTTGAA
>DAIQNS010000230.1:0-3530 GCA_036788315.1 Alteraurantiacibacter sp.
GCGAGGTAGAACGCGCCGTCATTGTCGAAAGGATCGCCCAGATTGAGCTTTTCCGGCCGCGCGAGGCACAGACCATGCGCCGCGAGCCGGTCCCACGGAAACAGCTCGCCCGGATCGGTCTTGCGCGCAGGCGCGACATCGGAATGCGCGACCACATTGGCGCGCGGAATATCATACGCCTTTACAATGCGTGCCAAGAGGGGGAGCAGCGCGTCGATCTGCGCATCGGCAAATTCGCGGTAGCCAAGCGCATGGCCGGGATGATCGAGCTCGATCCCGATGCTGGCCGAGTTCACATCGCGAATGCCGCGCCAACATGATGCCCCGGCATGCCAGGCGCGCTTCTCTTCAGGCACCAGCAGCGTGACTTCGCCCGCTTCGCTGATCAGATAATGCGCCGAAACTTCGGCAGCCGGATCACACAAGCGGGCAATGGCGGCCTCGGCGCTTTCCATTTCGGTATAGTGCAGCACGACCATCGAGATCGGCTCCTTGCGGGCATTGCAATTGGGGGAAAGGCACGTGCGATGGACAAGCTCATCCATGCCGAGCGCTCCCCAATGTCAACCGATCAGCCCTTCGCCCTCTGGCAGGACCGCGCCGAGCACCAGCGCCTCGGGCGTGAGCGCGGACTGGATTGTGCCGCCTCGCTCCTGCGCAAGCATGTAAAGCATGTGCGCCGGAGCCGTGCGGCCCGAAAGGTCGGACATGTCGAGCTGCCCGGCGAGCGCGAGGCCGATATTGTCGTCAAAGGCGATCTTGGGGCCTTGCGCGCGGATCACGATTTCGGTCTTGCCGGCATTGCGTTCCGCGCCAATCGAAAGCGTGCCGCCGCGCACCAGCGCATCGATGCCGATGGCCGAGAGATTGAGCAGCGTCTTGATGGCGGGCTTGGACAGGCTGCGCTCGGCCACGGCCCAGTCGAGCTGCAGGCGTTCGTTGGCGCTGGTGAGCGAAGTGATCAGCTCGCGCGCTTCGGAAACCTCGACCTGCTCGCCAAAGCCGCCCGCGGCACCGAAGGCGAGGCGGAAGAACTTGAGCTTGTTCGCGCTCACCGTGGCGCTCTGTTCCAAAAGCTCGATGCATTTGGCGCGCATCACCGGGTCGTTCTCGCTGGCAAGAAGTTCAAGCCCGTTGTTGAGCGCGCCGACGGGGCTGAGCATATCGTGGCACAGGCGCGAGCACATGAGGGCGGCAAGATCGGTGGAAGAAGTCATCAGGTTTGTTTCATGATCCTTTGTTGATGAAATGCATACGGCAGACGGGGTGAACAAACAATCTGCACAGTCAGCCGACTGGCTTGAAATGGACACATCTGCCAGCAGCAGCGGCAAGCGGGCTGCGCATTTAGGTTGCGGCAACACAGTAGGAAAGCGAAATGAAGCCTTGGGGCCCATCGCGCCAGAAAGCAATTTCCTCGCCCGCAACAATCGCCCAGATGCGCCCGTCGCCCGAGGCATGCGCACGGTCTGTGGCAGATGGCTCTGCACGGCCGTGCGGGTGCGAGTGATAATAGCCGAGCACCTGCAGCCCGCCGCTGCGCGCTTCGCGGTGCGCGTTGATCAGCGTTTGCGGATCGATCGTGAAGTGCGTGCGGGGGGCGGGGTGGACATTCTCCGCTGGCAGGATCGCGGTGATCTGCGCCTCTTTGCCAAGCAACAGGCCGCATGCCTCGCGCGGATGAGCGGCGCTTGCTTGTTGGCGAAATCCTTCCAATAGCTGGCGCGCCAACACCAAATCCGTCTGCCCTGAGCTTGTCGAAGGGCTGCCTTTCCCCTTTGCCAAACGCGAAATTTCCTCCCAGTCGCCGCGGATGAGGGCGAGTTTTTTGGCCCGCGACCATCCCTTTATCTGCTTTTCTGCTGCCTTTGCCTCGTCACGCGTGACAAATTCCTGCGACCAGACCAGCTCGACCGGCAAAAAACGCGAGGAAAAAACCTTGATCGCGCCAGTTTTGTGCTGGGCTATGCGCGTTTCGAGATTGTCGGTATGGCCGGTGTAGAAAACGCCCGCATTGCAATGGAGCATGTAAGTCCAGAAGGCCATGGCGCAGGGGCTAAACCAAGGGCAGCCCTTCGACAAGCTCAGGGCAGACGGCGGGAGGGAGGATATCGAGCTTGGCGAAGAAGAAAGGCAGCCCTTCGACAAGCTCAGGGCAGACGGTGGGAGGGAGGAGATGGAAAAAACGCTAACCGGAACCATCCAATCCGCCGCCCGCCTGGACAAGGCGCTGGCTGATGCAAGCGATCTCTCAAGAGAGCGGGTCAAGGCTCTGATTGCTCAAGGAAAGGTGATCATTGACGGGCATGCGGCCGGAAGCCCTTCTGACAAAGCTAAAGCAGGCTCGAGCTTTTCCATCACGCTCCCGCCGCTCGAAAATCCACAGGCTTTTCCACAGGATATCCCCATTGTGGTGGTCTATGAGGATGCGCATCTGATCGTGGTCGACAAGCCCGCGGGAATGGTCGTGCATCCTGCTGCAGGCAATTACGAGGGCACGCTTGTCAATGCGCTTCTCCATCATTGCCGGGGCGAGCTTTCGGGCATTGGCGGAGTGGCGCGGCCGGGCATTGTCCACCGGATCGACAAGGACACCTCGGGCCTGCTGGTGGTCGCCAAATCGGATCGGGCGCATCTCGGGCTGGCCGCGCAATTTGCCGATCACTCGCTCGAGCGCGCCTATCTTGCCGTTTGCGCGGGGCATCCGGCCCCGTCCTCGGGCACAATCGACAAGCGCATCGGCCGCTCGGATGCCAACCGCAAGAAGATGGCCGTGCTCGACGATGGCTCTACGCGCGGCAAGCATGCGATCACGCATTACCGCACGCTCAAACGCATGGCGCATTGCGCTTTGCTCGAATGCCGCCTCGAAACCGGGCGCACGCATCAGGTGCGGGTTCACCTTGCGTCCATCGGCCATGCGCTTTTGGGAGATCCGGCCTATGGCCGCACCCCAGCGCCGCTGCGCGCATTATTGAAGGCGCTCAAGTTCGAGCGGCAGGCGCTGCATGCTGCCACTCTGGGCTTTTTGCACCCCGTCAGTGGTAACGCTTTAACGTTTTCGAGCGAAATACCTTCAGATATGGCGGAACTTATCGACGAAACCGGTCATTGATATCGATGAAATGCACCACAAAGGCCATCTAGATGGTCTATAACAAATCTCCCACAATGTGGCCGCGAATCTCAGGTGCCCAGCAGGGGCTTGAACAGGGCGGTCGACGCAAATGAAAGGTTTGGGACTGATATGAGTACTTCAAGACCCTCCGTGCCGGCCCTCGGCGGTGAGCAGAGCCTCAATCGTTACCTGTCGGAGATCAAGAAATTCCCCGTGCTGACGCCCGAGCAGGAATTCATGTTGGCAACGCGTTATCGCGAGCATGATGATTCCGATGCCGCCGCGCAGCTGGTTACCTCGCATCTGCGCCTCGTGGCAAAAATCGCCATGGGCTATCGTGGCTACGGCCTGCCTGTTTCCGACCTGATCTCGGAAGGCAATGTCGGCTTGATGCAAGGGGTCAAGAAATTCG
>DAIQNS010000231.1:0-3511 GCA_036788315.1 Alteraurantiacibacter sp.
ATCATCCGGCCGGTGAACTCGTCGATGATGATGACCTTGTCGTCCTTGACGATGTAATCGGTGTCGCGGCGGAACATCTTCACCGCGCGCAGCGCCTGGTCGAGATGGTGCACGACCTGGGTGTTCTCGATATCGTAGAGATTGTCGCCGTCGAGCATGTCGGCTGCGATAAGCCGCTTTTCGACCTCCTCGACCCCGTCTTCGGTCAACTGGATGGTCTTGGACTTCTCGTCCTTCTCGTAATATTCCTCTTCGAGATCCTTCACGATCGCATCGATCAGGACATAAAGCTCGGACTTGTCCTCGGTCGGCCCGGAGATGATCAGCGGCGTGCGCGCTTCGTCGATCAGGATCGAATCCACCTCATCGACAATGGCGAAGTTGAAAGGGCGCTGCACCATCTGGCTGCGCGACTGCTTCATGTTGTCACGCAGATAATCGAAGCCGAGCTCGTTATTGGTCGAATAGGTGATATCGGCGGCATAGGCTTCGCGGCGCGCGGCTTCGGGCAGATTGGGCACGATCACGCCAACCGACAGGCCGAGGTAATTGTAAAGCTGGCCCATCCATTCGGCATCGCGCGCAGCGAGGTAATCGTTGACGGTGACGACATGCACGCCCTTGCCGCCAATGGCATTGAGATAGACCGCCAGCGTCGCCATCAGCGTCTTGCCCTCGCCCGTTTTCATCTCGGCAATTTCGCCGCGATGAAGCACGATCCCGCCGATCATCTGCACATCGAAATGGCGCATCCCGAAGACGCGCTTGGACGCCTCGCGCACGGTGGCGAAAGCTTCGGGCAGGATCTCGTCGAGCGGCTTGTTGTCCTCTTCGATCTGCTTGCGGAACTTGAGCGTCTGCGCTTTCAATTCGTCATCGGAGAAGTCGGCCAGCTGGTCTTCCAGACCGTTGATGCGCGTGACGATCTTGTCGAGCGATTTGACGTAACGTTCGTTGGAGGAGCCGAAAATGCTCTTGGAAATGGCCTGCCACATAAGGTGGGTTCCTGATCTGAAATATGAGTGCAGGCGGGGCTATTGCAGCGCGCCTTCAAGGGATGTCGAAAATATCAGGTGCAGGCGCGCTATTCGTGCGCGCGGTCTGCCTGAAGTATGACGGCCGGAGCAGGCGCAGCGGCCTGCACATGCGAAGGCACCTCGACCTGCTCAAGCTTAGCAGCCGCTTCGCTGAACCCTTGTTCGGGCGAAACGCCCTTGATCTCGCTGTGGCTATCTGCGGTCTCAGCAATGCTGACAATGTCCGAACCCAGCGCGCGCGCAGGCTCTGCAACCAGTGTGAGGCCCGAGATAACGGCCAGCAAGGTGAGAAATTGGCGCAGCATTGTGTGCTTCAAATAGCGACTAAACGCCTAAAGTCCAGTTACGAGCGCGCCGATCTCCCCGGCTCGCCCGATCGAGCGATTGCGGTTGCCTGTGCAAAGCATTATGCGCCGCCATCATGGATCTTGACCGCTCCCCGCTCGCCGTGCCCTTCCCCGATATTCCGCCCATCGCGGGCGTGACCGTGCGCACGGCCTGCGCGCGCTACAAGAATTGGGACAGGGCCGATCTCACCTATGTCGAGCTTGCGCCCGATACGTCCGTCGCTGGCGTGTTCACGCGCAATGTCTGCTGCTCCACCGAAGTCGAAATGGGGCGCGAGCAGGTCCGTCTGGGCCGCGCGCGGGCCTTGATCGTCAATGCCGGCAATTCCAATGCCTTTACCGGCTACAGGGGCCGCGAAGCGGTTGAGCAGATCATGGCGCAGGTCGCCGCTCATCTCGATTGCGAGCCTTCCGATGTGTTCGTTTCTTCGACCGGCGTGATTGGTGTGCCTCTGCCCAAGGACAAGGCGCAAGCTGGCGTGGCAGCCATTCTGGAAAGCCTGCCGGTCACATGGGAAGCGGCGACCAACGCCATCGGCACCACCGACACCTTCGCCAAGGGCGCAGTGACCACCGCAATGCTGGGCGAAACGCGCGTGACGCTGGCAGGCATCATCAAGGGCAGCGGCATGATCGCGCCCGATATGGCGACCATGCTCGGCTATATCTTCACCGATGCCGCAATCGAGCCCGCATTCCTGCAATCCTGCCTCGCCGCCGCGAACGCGCGCACGTTTTCGTGCATCACGGTCGATAGCGACACTTCCACAAGCGACACCGTGCTCGCATTCGCCACGGGCAAGGCGGGCAATGCCCCGCTTGCGAGCTTCGAGGATGCAGGTGCGGATGCTTTCATGGCGGCGCTTGAGGACATGTGCCGGCAGCTAGCGCATCTGGTGGTGCGCGATGGCGAAGGCGCGAGCAAGTTCATCAGCGTGAGCGTTTCGGGAGCGCAATCGGATGAAAGCGCGCGCCGTATCGGCCTGGCCATTGCCAATTCGCCCTTGGTGAAAACCGCGATTGCCGGGGGCGATGCCAATTGGGGGCGCGTCGTGATGGCCGTGGGCAAAGCGGGCGAACCGGCAGACCGCGACAAGCTCTCGATTGCCTTTGGCGGCATCTGGGCCGCGCGCGAAGGGCTGCCCGTTGCCGGTTACGACGAAGCCCCGGTGGCGCAGCATCTTGCGGGCCGCGAAATTGAAATTGCGGTCGATATCGGACTTGGCGAAGGACGCGCGAGCGTGTGGACCTGCGATCTCACGCATGGATATATTGCGATCAATGCCGATTACCGCTCATGAGCGCGCTCGATGAGGAACTGCTGAGCATCTTTCGCTATGTCTCCGAGCGGGTAATCATGCCGCGCTGGCAGAACCTTGCTTCGAGCGAAGTGGAAGAGAAGGCGAAGGACGATCTCGTCACCGTCGCCGACAAGGAAACCGAAGCTTTCCTCACCGAAGCGCTGGCCAAGCTCGCGCCCGGCATCGCGATTGTCGGCGAAGAGGCGGCGCATGATGATCCCTCGATCATGGGCAGGCTGTCAGGGCCGTGTTGGATCATCGATCCGATTGACGGCACCAGCAATTTCGCGCGCGGCGAAGGGTATTTCGCGATCATGGTTGCACTGGCCGATGCGGGCGAAGCGATTGGCGGGTGGATTTACGATCCCCGGCGCGACCGGCTGATCAGCGCCAGACGCGGCGAAGGCGCGAAGATCGACGGCGAGCGGTTCATCGCCAGCGCTTCAGGCGAAGAACCGGCGACATTGGCGGCGATGAAGCGCTTCATGCTCGATGAACAACGCGCTCTGTTCGAAGAAGCGATCGAGCCGCATTACACGCTCGTCACTGCGCCCGGATGCGCGGCCGAGCAATATCCGCTCACCGCGACCGGCCAGCACGATCTGGCGATTTACGAGCGCACCCTGCCCTGGGATCACGCGGCGGGATGCCTGTTCCTCAACGAAGCGGGCGGCGCATGCCGCAGGCTCGATGGCACCGCCTACCGCGTGGACGATGGCCGCAAGGGCATGGTCGCCGCAGCCACCCCCGCGCTGTTCGACGCGCTTGCAGGCAGGCTCAATGCCGTGGGCTACGAGCCTGCCGCCGACTAGACCTGCGTATCGCT
>DAIQNS010000232.1:0-3468 GCA_036788315.1 Alteraurantiacibacter sp.
GCTGGCCATGATGCTACCTCGCGTGGTTTGCGTCCCAATGCGGGAGAATCGCAGACGAGCGGTTGGCGGTCAATGATTGTTCGCGGCAAGGCTTTGAGTGAGGCCATCAATTGCCGCCCATCGCGGCCATTGCAGCCGCTGCGCGCCGCGCCTGTTCATGCCGCCGAGCGCGATGACCGGCATGCGCGCAAGGCGGGCGAGCGCGCGGAAGCGCACAGGCCCCAGCGCCGCGCCTCCGGGGTGCGAGCGCGTGGAGTAAACCGGCGAAAGCAGCACGGCATCTGCGCGCATGCGCGCAGCCTGCGCCAATTCGCGGGCGGAATGCGCGGTGGCCAGACATATCAGCCCCGCGCGTCTTGGCCCGAGCATCAAGGGCGCGCCGTAAACGCCATCCGCGCCCCATTCCTTCGCGGTCAGCGCGCTGTCGGCAAGCACCAGCCAATGCCCCCGCGCCCGCGCAATCCGCGCCAGCGCGCGATAGCGGGCAAGGCGCGGCGCGGGCGCCAGGTGATAATGGCGGTAGATGAACCCGCTACCGCGCGGCAGGCGCTGCAAGGCGCGCTCAAGCCCTGTATCATTGCGCGCATCGGACAGCAGCCAGAGCTTTGGCCATTGCCGGGGCAAAGCCTGCTGGAAAGGGTGGCGAGAGCGCATCGAGCCGCTATAGCGCGGGCATGACAGCAAATGCAGTGCAAAAGCTTGGCCAGGTGCAGGCTGAAATCGCCAAGGCATGCAAGATCGCCCGGCGCGAAGTGGACGAGGTGGTGCTGATCGCCATCAGCAAGATGCATCAGGCGCGCGAGATCATGCCGCTGCTCGATGCCGGGCAGCGCGTTTTCGGCGAGAACCGCGTGCAGGAAGCGCAAGGCAAATGGCCCGCGCTGCGCGAAGCCTTTCCGGATGTGGAACTGCATCTTGTCGGGCAATTGCAATCCAACAAGGCCGAAGAGGCGCTGGCCTTGTTCGATGCAGTGCATTCGCTTGACCGGCCCTCACTGGTGAAGGCGCTGGCCAAGGCACAGGAGAAGACGGGGCGGCAAGTGCCGTGTTTCGTGCAGGTCAATATCGGCGCGGAGGAGCAGAAAGGCGGCTGTCCGATTGCCGAGGTGCCCAAGCTGATCGCGCAGGCGCGCGCTGCGGATATACCGCTCGCGGGGCTGATGTGCGTGCCGCCCGCCGGGATCGAAGCTGCGCCGTTCTTCGCACTACTCGCCAAGCTGGCGGACGATCATGGCCTTGCGGGCCGCTCGATGGGAATGAGCGGCGATTATCCCACCGCAATCATGCTCGGCGCAACGCATGTGCGCGTGGGCACGGCGCTGTTCGGCGAGCGCGAGTAGCGCCATTACGCCGGTCCTTCCGGCAGGACGCAATCAGGCCATCTCGGCTTCGACCGGTTCGCCTGCCGCAATCGCGGCGAGCAAGGCATCCTTGACCTTTTTCTGGCGGGATTTGCTTTCCAGTTTTCCGCCAAGCAGATCGGTGACGTAGAAAGTGTCGACCGCGCGTTCGCCATATTGGGTGATGTGCGCTGAATTGATCAGCAGGCTCTGCTCGAACATCGCGCGCGTCAGGCGGTTCAGCAGTGCGGGCCGGTCGGTCGCGTTCACTTCGATCACGGTGTACTGGTTGGAAGCTTCATTATCGAAGAAGATACGCGGCGCGATGCGGAAATGTTCAGCGCGCGTGCGCGGCAGCGGACGCTTGGCGAGGCTTGGCACCATGTCGATCTTGCCCGCGAGGCCATCCTCGATATTCTTCTTCAGCCGCGCAAGCTGCTGCGGCTCGCTCAAGGGCTTGCCAAGCGGATCCTGCACGAGGAAATTGTCGAGCGCGCGGCCCTGGCGGTTGGTGTGAATGCGCGCATCGATGATATTGCCGCCTGCCAGATGGATGGCACCGGCAATGCGGAAGAACAGGCCGGGATGATCATTGGCGATCACCGTGACCAGCGCGGCGCCAAGTTCGCTTTCATACCGCGTATGGATCGAGAGGCTGTGCCCGGCCTCATCGGCAGCGGCGAGCTGCATGAGATTGCTGGCAATGACGTCCTCGCTCTCGGCGATCCAGTAGGCATCGGCAAGGTCGCTGCCGTAGCTTTCCACCAGCGCAGCGTGCTTGCCCAATTGCTTGGCAATCTGCAATTTCTTGCCCGCCACCCTTTCGGCGCGGCCATAGGACTTGTGCCCGAGGCGCAGCCGTTCGCGCGAAAGTTCGTGCAGTTCGCTCAGCAATTGCCGCTTCCAGCTGTTCCAGATGCCCGGCCCGACCGCGCGGATATCGACAATGGTGAGGACAGTAAGCTGGTTCAGCCGGTCAAGGCTCTGCACTTCGCCCACGAAATCGGTGATCGTCTTGGGGTCGGACAGATCGCGCTTGAAGGCGGTTGCGCTCATGAGCAGGTGATAGCGCACCAGCCAGCTGACAAGCTCGGTTTCCTCTGTGTCGAGCCCGAGCCGAGGGCACAGCTTGAGTGCCACTTGAGCGCCGAGCACCGAATGATCCCCGCCGCGCCCCTTGGCGATATCATGCAGCAGCACCGCGATATAGGCGACCCTGCGGCTGGCGAGGCTGGGCAGGATGACGCTGGCAAGCGGATGATCGTCCTTGAGCGTTCCGCGCTCGATCTGGGAGAGCAGGCCAATCGCGCGGATCGTGTGTTCATCGACCGTATAATGGTGATACATGTCGAACTGCATCTGCCCGCCGACTTTGCCGAAATCGGGCACGAAACGGCCGAACACGCCTGCCTCGTTCATCCAGCGCAGCACGGTTTCAGGGTCGTTGCGCCCGGTCAGCACATCGAGAAACAGCGCATTGGCGCGCTTGTCCTTGCGGATGCCAGCCTTGATCAGCGGCGCATCGCGGCGCGCCTTGCGGATCGTTGCGGGATGCACGGTGAGGCCTTGCGCTTCGGCAATCGCGAAAATCTCGATGAGGCGCACCGGATCTTTCTGGAACCAGTCATCCGATGGCGCGGCAATGCGCCCGTCCTCGATCAAAAAGCCTTTGAGCTTCCTGGCCTTGGTGCGCTTGAGGCTCGAGAGGAACCCGCTGATCAGCCCTTCATCGGCGGTTTCTTCCTCCAGATGGGCAAGGAACACGCCTGTCAGATTGCCGACATGCTGCACTTGCAGGAAATAGAACTGCATGAAGCGCTCGACCGCGCTCTTGCCGGGGCGGTCGGAATATTTCATCCGCCGCGCGACTTCGCGTTGCAGATCGAAGGTCAGCCGGTCCTCGCCGCGCTTGGCGATCGTGTGCAGATGCGCGCGCACCGCCAGCAGGAATGTTTCGGCGCGGCGAAAGCTGCGATATTCCTTCTCGGTGAGCAGGCCTTTCGCGATCAGCTCATGCGCAGACCGCACGCGGTAGACATATTTGCCGATCCAGTAGAGCGTCTGCAGATCGCGCAAGCCCCCCTTGCCATCCTTGACATTGGGCTCCACGACATAGCGGCTATCGCCC
>DAIQNS010000233.1:0-810 GCA_036788315.1 Alteraurantiacibacter sp.
AATAATCATTATAGCTGCCACCAATCTTGGCGACATAGAGATCCTTTTTGCGGTCAAAGGCGCTGGTGGTCTTGATCTCGATCGAGGCACCGATCGTGTCGGCATCCATATCGGGGGTAAGCGATTTCTTGATCTCGATCGATTCGATGATCTCGGAAGAAATCACGTCAAGCGCAACGCCGCGCTCGTCAATTCCGGGAGCCGGGACACGCACGCCGTTGAGCGAGGTGGCATTGAGGTTCGGATCAAGGCCGCGCACGGTGACAAACCGACCCTCGCCCTGATCGTTGAGAACGTTGATACCGGGCTGGCGGCGCAAGGATTCAGCGACATTCTGATCAGGGAACTGGCCGATCGAATCGCGCGTCAGCACATCGGACACGCCGTCGGCGGCGCGCTTGCGCGAAAGTGCCGAGGAGAGATTGGCGCGCTGGCCGAGCACGAGAATTTCCGAGCCGGCCTCACCGAGCACGAAGTCCTGACGCACGGTGCCTTGAGCAGGGACGGTGATGGTGAATTGCACTTCATCGGCGCCGATATAGCGGGCGGTAATGGTATAGGTGCCGGCGGGCACATCGTTGAAAGTAAAGGCGCCGTCATTGCCGGTTACGGCGCGGCGACCAAGCTCCGCGATCGCAACCTCGGCTGAGCTCAGGCCGGCAACACCGCTGGAGTCGATAACAGTGCCGGCGACATCTCCGGCAAGTGCAGGTGCGGCAGAAATGGCAAATGCGCCAACGCTGATCGTGGCAAGCAGACGGGTAAGCTTCATGTGGGTTCCTCCGGTTGTGAAGGCCCCGCTAATGCCGC
>DAIQNS010000233.1:820-3466 GCA_036788315.1 Alteraurantiacibacter sp.
AAGTAATCTGCGCGTCAGCTCTGTTACCGAACCATGACAAGCCGCTTAGTGGCCAATTAGCCACAATCACCTGCCGGGGGCGCGTCAAACAAGACGGTGAATCATTAAATTGCGGTATTCCGCAATCAGCGGTGCCATTTGCCGAAAGCCGAGGTAGCCGCTGGCATGGGCGCTGAAATCCTGCGTGCAGTCAAGCACCGGAAAATCCTCGATGAAGAAGTGCACGCTGGTATCGGTTTTGCGCAAACGCATGGAATAGAAGCGGTCTGCAGGCCAATCCGCAACGGGAGGCAATGGATCGGCCGCCTGGGCAATAAGATCGAATCCGGGATTGCTGCGCAGATTGCATAAGTGGAACGCACGCTCGCTGGGCATTCTGCGGCGGAAGTACGAGAGGCCGATATTGCTGATTTCGCCGTTGATGTACTGCTTGTAGATCCCGTTGCGCGGAGCGAGGTCGGGCGAGAACAGATCGCGCCCCTCAAGCCCTTGCGCGAACATCAACAAGACGCACAGGCCCGGCTCGCGCAAGGGCCTGAACTCCCATTCAATGTCGACCGCGCCGGACATGAACACATCGGACCAGAAAACGATGTTGGCGCTCTGCCCTTCATCGGGCGAGCGGGTGTTTTCAATGCGCATAGCACCGGCAGGAAAGCTGACCTGCGCTTCGCCTTCAAGCCGCCACGCAGCGATATCCGCAGGCGTACTCAGCGCATTGCTGTAGACCAACTCGCGCCTTGCGTGGCCCGCATTTGCAGCTGCGCCCGATCCCGCAGCCAAGCTTTGGGCCGCGCCGAAAGATGCAAGTGATCCGGCAAGGCCGGCTGTGAATTGTCTGCGTCCAGCAAGTATGCGCATTGCATTTTCACCTTCGATTTCCGGCCCGTGCGTTAATATGGCAAGCGCCGCGGCAACATCAGCGCCATACCACTTGATGCTCGATTGCCGCAAGGCAGGCAGGCGCGCCAACCCCCGGCAGCGCAGAGAAACTCCCCGGATTTCATTGACAAGCGCAGGTCCAGTCATGAAGAAAGCGCGCATTCGGGTTGAGGAAGGTTTGACTATGTTTTTGCCGCGTTTGATCGGTCTGGTTTCTCTTGCGCTCTTGGCTTTGGTCCAGACGGTTCCCGCGAGCGCTATCGACGAGCGACCCCGTGTCATCGTTCTGGCCGACATGGGCCACGACCCCGACGAGGAGCAGCAGATCGCGCATTTGCTCGCGGCTTCGAACATGATGGCTCTGGAAGGGCTGGTGACCGTAACCGGCCGCTTCTTCCGGCCCGATCCACCCAGCACGATCAAGTGGCACATGCCCGAACTGTTTCACGGGCTGATCGATGGATATGAGGAGGTCTATCCCAATCTGCAGCTGCACGCCGATGGCTGGCATACGCCCGATTATCTTCGCAGCATCGTTGTGCACGGGCAAACGGGCAACGGCATGTCCGATGTTGGCAAGGGCAAGCAATCTGCAGGTGCCGCGCTGATCACGGCTTCGGTGCTCCGCGATGATCCGCGCCCCGTACATATCATCGTCAATGCCGGATCGAACACGCTGGCGCAGGCCCTGTTCGATTATCGCGCGGCGCATTCCGCTGAAGAAACCGCGGATTTCGTGAGCAGGCTGATAGTTTATGACAACGGCGGGCAGGACGAAGCGGGCGCATGGATCCTGCGCGAATTTCCCGAAATCCACTATGTTCGCAGCGGCCATCAGGCGCGCGGCTATGGCGGCTATTCGAACGAGGTGCTCGGGCCTTATGTGTGGCAACCTTATGCCTATGATCCGATCGGCCAGCATCAATGGGCGCGCGAACATGTGCAGACGGGCCACGGAGCACTGGGCGCGAAATATCCCGACCGCACCGTCACCGGCGTCACGCACTTCATTGAGGGCGGCGGCACTATCCCGTGGATGGGTTTCGTCGCGGCCGGGCTGACCGATCCGACACGTCCCTCGTGGGGCGGATGGAGCGGGCGCTACAGCGTCGAGCGGCAGTTGAACCCTGTGTCGGCCTATGACATTGTCGCAAAAGACGAGGCGCAATATCTTCCAATCACCGCGTATAGTGACAATGGCATCACCGAGAGCTGGACCGATCCCGGCAGCGGGGAAACATTCGACAGCGAGCACACGCCGGTTTGGCGTTGGCGCAAGGCGATGTGGAGTGATTTGCGCGCCCGCATGGATTGGGCCGTGGCTCCCTTTGCTGAGGCCAATCACCATCCCCGCGCCGTCCTCAATGGCGACACGAGCGATGCCATCAAGCGCGTGAGCGCCAGGCCGGGCGACACTGTTCCGCTATCGGCTACAGGATCGAGCGATCCCGACGGCGATGGGCTGAGCTACAGCTGGTGGGTCTATCACGAAGCCGGAGAGCGCCCCTATGGCCAGAAGGTCGCGATCATGGATCACGACAAAGCCGAGAGCATGCTTGCAATCCCCGCTGATGCCGCGGGACATGATTTGCATGTCATTCTGGAAGTGACCGACGATGATGCAGAAGTCCCGCTGGTCGATTATCGCCGGATGGTGATAGAAGTCCGTTAGGCGCATCAAAAGCACCGAACCGTCGAACCGGTCCCGGTGGCCGCGCTCCGCGCGAGCGCAGGCGAACTTGCCGAAAGATTGGATGCCCCGCA
>DAIQNS010000234.1:0-3457 GCA_036788315.1 Alteraurantiacibacter sp.
CTCGCGCGCGAAGGTATTGCGGCTGCTGCGCCTCCTCGTGCCTGAATTCGAGCACGACCGCGACAAGCAGCGCATCGATAATCGCAAGGCACAGCGGGCATGAGCGCCGGTTTGAGCGCGGGCAAGCGGGCGGGCATGGCCAATGCCTCGGAGAAGTCGCGTGCAGCAAGGCCCACTGACGGCATATCCGCGTTGCTTTCTGCGGGCATATGGGGGCGCACGCGCCTCGCTGTGCTCGGCTTGCTGATATTTGCCGCCTTTGCTTTTGGCGGCGGATCACGCGCCGACATCACTTCGCTCATTGTGCTGCGGCCCTTGTCGTTCGTGCTGCTTGCTCTGGCGCTGCTGAATTTGGGGCGGCGCGACTGGGCGCGGCTCGGGGTGCCGGGCTGGCTCGCGCTGGCACTGGTGGTTCTCGCGATCGCGCAACTGGTGCCGCTACCGCCCGCGATCTGGACCGCGCTGCCCGAACGCGAGCTCGCGGCGCAGATTGCCGCAACGGCAAAGCTGGCCGAGCAATGGCATCCGCTTTCGCTGGCGCCGAGCCGGACGCTCAATACAGTTTTCGCGCTTGGTGTCCCGCTGGCGGCACTTGCCCTGCTCGCCGGGCTTGCCGCTTCGCAGCACCGCAAGGTGATCTGGCTGATTGTCGCTGTTGGCATGGTCAGCAGCCTTGTTGGCCTTGCCCAATTGATGGGCCCGGCGGGCGGCCCGCTCTACTTCTATCGGATCACCAATCCCGATGTCGCCGTGGGCCTGTTCGCCAACCGCAACCATCACGCGGTATTTCTCGCCAGCCTTGTCCCCCTGCTTGGTTATCTGGGCTTTTGCGCCTGGCATGGCCGCGCCGACGGGCGGCGCAGCGTGATCATCATCGCACTTGCCGGGGCGAGCCTGTTTCTCCTCCCGCTGGTACTGGTGACCGGTTCGCGCGCCGGTGCGGCGCTGGCCTTGGCGCTCGCTTTGATCATGGCGGCGCTGGTCTGGTTCTCTGTGCGCAAGCGCGCAGATGCCCTTGCGCAGGCTGGCGCGCAGTCCGGCGCGCAGTCCGGCAGGGCGCCGAGAATGGCGCGCGGCGTGATTGCCCCGCTGATGCTGGCGGGCATTGCCGGCATTGCCGCGATCACGCATTTTGCCTCGCGTTCGCTCTCGATCGAGCGGCTGCTCGACAGCGGCATGGATGCTGGCCTGCGTGCCGAACTCCTGCCGCATCTGGCGGCCATGGCGCGCGACCATTTTCCTGTCGGCACCGGGCTTGGCGCATTCCGGCGCGCCTGGGAAGTTGTCGAACCGCGCGAACTGCTGCGCCCGCAATATCTCAATCAGGCGCATAATGACGTGCTGCAATTCCTGATCGAGGGCGGGTTGGTTGCTCTTGTGCTGATGGTGCTGGCGGTGATCTGGTTCGTGCGCAGCGGAGTTCATGCATGGCGCGCATTCTTCGCCTCGGCGCAGCGCGGCGAGCCCTTTGGCATGGCCCTGTTTACCTGGCTCGCGCTTGCCGCGCTCCTTGCCGGCAGCCTGTTCGATTACCCGCTGCGCACGCCATCGCTAATGGCGCTCGCCGCGCTGCTTGCCGGGCTTACCCAGCTTTCCCTCAGAACCGCGCATGACGATGCGCCAGCCAAGAGAAACCCCGCGCGATGACGAGTTTCAAACCTGCCTTTGCAGCAATCTTCCTCGTGGTGCTTTCCGCCTGCGCTTCGCAGCCCGCCGTGCTCACCAGCGCGCAGATCCCGCTTGTGCAGAACCAGGGCCTGCCTGAGCCGGGCGGAAGGGACATGGTTGGCGCAATGCGGCCGTACATGATTGCGCCGTTCGACAAGCTTTCGATCGAGGTATTCGCCATCGAGGATCTCTCGCGCGATGAAGTGCAGGTCGATGCCAATGGGCAGCTGTCCTTTCCGCTGATCGGCACGATCGATGTCGCCGGTCTCACACCTGACCAGCTTGCCGATGCGATCGAGATGCGCCTCACCGGCACTTTCGTGCGCGATCCGCAGGTGACGGTGAACCTCAAGGAGACGGTCAGCCAGGTGGTCACGGTCGACGGGCAGGTGTCTCGTCCGGGCCTCTATCCGGTCGTGGGCCGGATGACCTTGCAGCGCGCCGTCGCGACGGCAGGGGGCCTGGGCGAATTCGCCAATCTGGAAGATGTCGTCATCTTCCGCACGATCGAGGGCCAGCGCATGGCGGGGCTTTACAATCTCGGTGCGATCCGCGCCGGGGCCTATCCTGACCCCGAAATTTTCTCGAACGATATCGTCATTGTCGGCGATTCCGAAAGCCGCCGCATGTTCCGCGATCTGCTGCGCTCTGCCCCGCTTATCACCACGCCGCTTCTGATCCTGTTCCGCAACTGATTTGTGGTCGGCATTCGCGCGCTTTGGGAGGACACATGAATACGCAGTCAAAATCATTGCCGGCCTTGCTGCTCGAGCAATCAGAACCGCGCCACGGCCCGTCTTCTGCGCAGGGCAACGAACGCGGCCGCGCGCAAGGCGGGTTCTTCAGCCTGGAACGGATCGAAAGCTATTGGCGCGAAGTCAAGCGTCGCAAATGGATCCTTGCTGGCATCATGATCGCCTGCGTGATTGCAGCACTTGTCCTCACTTTGCTGATGACGCCTGTGTACACGGCAACCGCGCGCATCGAGATCAGCCGCAATCAGGAAAACGTCACCAATGTGCAGGGCGTCGAGGCGGAAGAAATCGGGCAGAGCCTCGAATTCTACCAGACGCAATATTCGCTCCTCGCAACCCGCTCGCTTGCCGCGCGCGTGGCCCGCGCTCTCAATCTGCCCGCCGATCCTGTGTTTCGTGAGGCCTATGAGCTTGACGATCCGCTTGCCGCTCCCGCGCTTGCCGCTGAGGGCGCTGCGCAGCTCGATCGCGCGGTGCAAATCCTGCTCAGGGATATCGAGATCAGCCCCATTCGCGGCTCGGCACTGGTCGATGTCAGCTATACCAGCCCGAACCCTGCACTATCGGCCAGGATCGCCAATGCCTGGGCCGAGCAATATAGCGAAGCCACGCTCGACCGGCGCTTTGCCTCGACGAGCGATGCACGGGTGTTCCTCGAGGAACAGCTGGCCACATTGCGCGAAAGGCTCGAGCAGTCCGAGCGCGATCTGGTCAATTACGCAGCCGACAAGCGCATCATCGCGCTTTCAACCAGCGAGGCAAGCGATGGGGCAACCCGCACCGAGCAGACCCTGGCGGCAAGCGATCTTGAAGGTCTGGCCTCGCAATTGGTCGCTGCCACCGCAGACCGAATTCAGGCGCAAAGTGCCTGGAGCACAGGCGGCGGGGCGAGCGATGCATCACTTGCCAATGGTGCGATGAATACGCTGCGCCAACAGCGCGCGATGGTCGCCTCGGATTATGCCCGCATGCTGCAGCAGTTCGAGCCGGGCTATCCCGCCGCGCAGGCGCTCAATTCACAGCTCCGTTCGCTC
>DAIQNS010000235.1:0-3448 GCA_036788315.1 Alteraurantiacibacter sp.
GTTCACCCGCTGGATCGGCCTCTACAACGGCGTGTTCGCCGTCGCGGCGATGTTCACCGGCAGCTATAGCGGCGCAATCGCGACCATCATCGCCGCAGGGCTGGCGCTTGGCCTCCTCGCGCTGTTCGCATGGGGCGTTGCCAGAACGACGGTCTACACCATCACCAACCAGCGCATCGTGCTGCGCATCGGGGTGGCGCTCAACAGCTGCGTCAATCTGCCCTTGAAGCTGATTGCCTCAGCGCAGTTGCGCGATCTTGGCAGCGGCTTTGGCGATATCGCACTCCAGATCGAAGGCCGTCACCGGCTGGGTTATGCCTTGCTCTGGCCGCATGCCCGCCCGCTGCGCCTGGGCAAGCCGCAACCGATGATGCGCGCGCTGGCCAATGCGCCCGAAGCGGCAAGGATATTGGCCGAAGCCTGCAACCAATTGGTTCCGAATGAAGCCAATTTGATCCAGATCAACGATGCGCAAGCCCCCGCCGGGCTAACGGAGTCGCCAGCATGAACACCGCACCGAATCACGCCTCCGGCCACGGGCACAGCCACGAGCAGGCCGTCCCGCGCCCCGCGCTGATCGCAGCTGGCGCGCTGGTGCTGGGCACGATCGGCATGAGCGCCGCGGTGAGCCTTGGCTATCTCGACCGCGAAGCGGTGCCTGCCCAGGTTCGCGCCGAGGCCAATGTCAGCCCGGTTTCCACGCGCGAGCTGACGTTCGCCGACCGTGAGGATGGTTCGGTGATGATCGCCGATGCGACGACCGGCGCGCAGATCCGCTTGATCGAAACCGAGACGCAGAGCGGCGGCTTCATTCGCGGGGTGATGCGCGGCATGGCGCGCGAGCGGCGCACTTATGGCATCGGATCGCAGCCCCCCTTCCGCCTGATCCTGTGGCAGGATGGTTCCTTGTCGCTGGTCGATCTCGCGACGCAGCGCACCGTTGAGCTCGGCGCCTTCGGGCCCGACAATCGCGCGGTCTTCATGACCTTGCTTGAGACCGGAGACGCCAAATGAGCGCGCGCTCTTTCGATACGCCGTGCCGCATCGCGATCGAGCAGAGCCCCGATCACTTCCACGCGCATGTCGAACTGGCAGACAATGTCGCAATCGAGCCGGGCGACAGCGTGCGCGTGCATGGCGATCCGATCCAGATCACCTTTGGCCAGAGCATGGTGTTCGAACGCATGGCCACGGTCACCCGCGCCACCGCCCTGCAACGCTTCAAGACGCGCCTTGCCGCCTATTTCGATCTCGCTGAACTTTATGAAGTCAGCTTCACGCCCGGGAGCCTGAAATGAACGCCCAGACCAAAATCGCCCCCGCTGCCCCCGCGACCGAGGCCGTCATCGACAAGCCCGACACCATGGCCATCGCGACGCGCGAAACGGTGCTCAGCCCGCGCTTTTACACCACCGATTTCGCCGCGCTCGACAAGGTCGATGTCTCGCCCGTGCGCGAGGAATGGGACACGCTGATTGCCGATATGGTCGGCGATCCCAACAAGCGCCACTTCAAGCGCGATGCGACTTTCGACGGCGTGATCGAAAGTCTGGAGCCGGAATTGCGCGCCGAATTCATCGATTTCCTGGTCAGCTCGATGACGTCGGAATTCTCCGGCTGCATTCTCTATGCCGAAATCGCCAAACGGACCAAGAACCCCGATGTGAAGCAGCTGTTCCGGCTGCTCGCGCGCGATGAGAGCCGCCATGCAGGCTTCATCAACGAAACACTCAAGGATGCCGGGATCGGGGTTGATCTGGGCTTTCTCACCAAGGCCAAGAAATACACCTATTTCAAGCCCAAGTTCATCTTTTATGCCGTGTATCTCTCTGAAAAGATTGGCTATGCACGCTACATCGCGATTTTCCGCCATCTGGAGAAGAACCCCGAAAACCGCTTCCACCCGATTTTCAACTGGTTCGAGGAATGGTGCAATGACGAGTTCCGCCACGGCGAGGCTTTCGCCATGCTGCTGCGCGCCGATCCGGGCCTGCTGACCGGGCTGAACAAGCTGTGGGTGCGCTTCTTCCTGCTCTCGGTCTATGCCACCATGTATGTCCGCGATCATGCGCGCCCGGTGTTTCACAAGGCCCTGGGCGTCGACCCGACCCAATATGATTATGACGTGTTCCGCATCTGCACCCAGATCAGCCGTCAGGTGTTCCCGCTCGAACTCAATACCGATGATCCCGCCTTCCGCCGCAAGATGGACGCGCTGCTGAAAGCTTCGGGCCGCATTGCCCAAGGCAAGGAGCGCGGCGGCATTGGCGGCGCCTTGCAGCGTGCGCGCGGCATGGCCGGAGCCGCGCTGGCTTTCGGACAGATGTATTTCCACCGCACCACGCCCAACCGCCTGCCGCACACGATCCGGCTCCAACCCACATGGTAAGCTTCAGCGGCCATATCCTCCCGGTCGTGTTCACCGTGCTGGTCTGGTTCCTGGCAACCGGGCTGATCGCCTGGCTCGACAACCGCAATCGGGCGACTTTTCCGCGCAGCCTGATGATCAGCGGCGCGGCGGGGATTGCCGGGCTTGTGGCGATATTGCTGGCTTCGCAATCGGTCTCGGTGATCGCGGTCTATGTCGCTTTTGCGGGTGCGCTCATGGTGTGGGGCTGGCACGAGATCGGTTTCCTCACCGGCGCCACGGCAGGCCCGCGCCGCGAAGCATGCCCGCCCGATGCGCGCGGCTGGGCGCGCTTCACCCATGCGAGCATGGCCGTGATCTATCACGAGATCGGGCTTGCGGTAACTGCGGTCCTGCTCGTTTCGCTGTGCTGGAACACGCCCAACCAGATCGGCGCGATGGTCTTCATGCTGCTGTTCGTCTTGCGCCTTTCGACCAAGCTCAACCTGTTTGTGGGCGTGCCCAATGCGCAGACCGACATCCTGCCCGGCCATCTGCGCTATCTCACCAGCTATTACGGGCCGCAGCGCCTGCACCCGCTGATGCTGATCAGCTTCACCGCTGCCGCTGCGCTTTGCGCCTGGCTGGGTCACGCCGCTTATTCCGCCGCGCCTGGTAGCCCGGAAATGGTTGGAGCAAGTCTGTTATTCGCGCTCAGCGTCCTTGGGGCCGCCGAGCATCTTTTTCTGGCGCTGCCGTTTCGCGACGGTGCGCTATGGGGTTGGGCCTTGCCCAGCCGCCGCTAGTTGCAACTCATAAGGACAATGGAAGGGGGATCATAGGCATGGATTTCGAAGCCTATTTCAAAGCAGAACTGGCAGACGTCCGCGAAGAAGGACGTTACCGCGTGTTCACCGAGATTGAGCGCCATCGCGGCGCTTTCCCCCACGCGACGCGCTATGTCGGCGGCGAGACGCAGGAAGTCACCGTGTGGTGCTCGAACGATTATCTCGGCATGGGACAGAACCGGCTGGTGATCGATGCGATGCACAAGGTGCTCGACGAATGTGGCGCGGGCGCTGGCGGCACGCGCAACATCTC
>DAIQNS010000236.1:0-3445 GCA_036788315.1 Alteraurantiacibacter sp.
GCGAGCCGGTCGACCGGCGGGGTGGTGATGGTGGAGAGTTCGCGCAGGCCCGACATTGCCATCTGCAAGGTGCGCGGAATGGGCGTCGCGGTGAGTGTGAGAACATGCACATCGGCGCGCAATTGCTTGAGCTTCTCCTTGTGCGTGACGCCGAAGCGCTGTTCCTCGTCCACGATGACAAGGCCCAGATCCTTGAATTTGGTGTTCTTGGACAGGATCGCATGCGTGCCGATCACAATGTCCACCGTGCCATCGGCCAGCCCCTCGCGCGTCGCTTTCATCTCGGCGGCGGAAACAAGCCGCGAAAGCCGCCCGATCTTGAGCGGAAAGCCCGAAAAACGCTCCGAGAAATTCTGGTAATGCTGGCGCGCAAGCAATGTCGTGGGCGCGATCATGGTGACCTGCTGGCCGTTCATCGCGGCAACGAATGCCGCACGCAGCGCGACCTCGGTCTTGCCAAAGCCAACATCGCCGCAGACAAGCCGGTCCATCGGTCGCCCGCTTTCCAGATCGCGCAGCACCTCGGCAATCGCCTGTTCCTGATCCTCGGTTTCCTGCCAGGGGAAGCGGTCGAGAAACTGGCCGTAGCTCGCCGGATCGGCGGCGAGCACGGGTGCCTGACGCAAGGCGCGCGCGGCGGCGGTGCGCATGAGTTCGCCCGCGATGGCCTGAATGCGCTCGGTCAGGCGCGCGCGGCGCTTCTGCCATGCTTCACCGCCGAGCCGGTCGAGCGTGACGCTCTCTTCGCCCGAGCCATAGCGCGAAAGCACGTCGATGTTCTCAACCGGGATGTAGAGCTTGTCGCCGCCTGCATATTCGAGCATCACGCAGTCATGCTGGCTCTTGCCGACAGGGATCGGCTCAAGCCCGAGATATTTGCCGATCCCGTGATCGAGATGCACCACCAGATCGCCGCGTGCGAGCGATTGTAGCTCGGCGAGGAAAGCGTCGGCATCCTTCTTCTTCTTGCGCCGCCGCACCAGCCGGTCGCCCAGCAGATCCTGCTCGGTCAGAAGTTCGAGCGTGTCGCTGGCAAAGCCAGTGTCGAGCGGGAGCACCATGGCCGCAGCCTTGCCCTTGGCAGCAAGGCCCAAGGCTTCCTGCCAGCTTTGCGCCTTGGCAACAGGCGTTCCCGCTTCTTCGAGGATCGAGGCGATGCGGCTCAGCGATCCGGGCGAATAGGCTGCGACAAGCGGCTTGCGGCCCTCTTTGCCGATGGCCTTGAGATGCGCTGCCGCCGCTGCATAGACATTCGCGCCCTGACCGCGTTCAGGCGTGAAATCGCGCGCCGAACGGAAGCCGAAATCGAGCACGCTTGCGCTCTCGGGCTCGGCAAAGATCACTGCCTTGTGGATCGGCCAGTCGCTTAGCCGGGCGCGCCATTCTTCGGCTGTGAGATACAGCGCTGAGGGATCGAGCGGGCGATAGCTTCCGCGTGCCTGCCCGGAAATGTCGCCGCGCTGGCGGTGATAATCGGCAATGTCAGACAGGCGTTCATCGCCTGCGCCAAGCGCGCCTGCATCGACCACCACCAGATCGCCCGCGCCCAGATGATCGAAGAAACTCGTCAGCCGTTCCTCGAACAATGGCAACCAGTGCTCCATGCCCGCAAGCCGCCGCCCTTCGCTCACCGCCTCGTAAAGCGGGTCTTGCGTGGCAGCGGCGCCGAATTGCTCGCGGTAGCGCGCGCGGAAACGCTTGATGCTCTCGGGATCGAGCAAGGCTTCGCTCGCAGGTAGCAGCAAGTGGCTCTCAATCACCTGCGTGGTGCGCTGCGTGCCGGGATCGAACAGGCGCAGGCTTTCCAGTTCTTCGCCGAAGAAATCGAGCCTTAGCCCCGCCTCAAGTCCGCTGGGATAGATGTCGAAAATCGAGCCACGCACGGCAAATTCGCCGGTGTCCACGACGGTATCTGTCCGGCTGTAGCCCTGCCGTTGCAGCATTGCGGCAAGGCTGGCGTGCCCGAACTCGACGCCCGCTTTCAGCTCGCGCACCGATTCCCGGATGCGGAACGGGCTGAGCACGCGTTGCAGCATGGCGTTGGCGGTGGTCACGATGAGCTGGCTGCCGGTCTTCTTCGCCTGCATCTGGTAGAGCGCCGACAGCCTTTGCGCGCTGATGCTGAGCGCCGGGCTTGCGCGGTCGAAGGGGAGGCAGTCCCATGCGGGAAACTCGATCACCTGCATTTCCGGCGCGAAGAAGCGCGCAGCATCGGCAATCGCGCTCATCGCCGCATCGTCGGGCGCGATGAACACAGCCCGGCCCGTGGCAGCGCGGGCCAGATCGGCCATGACAAGCGGCTGCGCCCCGCGCGGCAACGAGGCGAGAGTGAGCGGCGTCTTGGCGGAAAGAATGCGGCTTAGATCAGGCATCGGTGAAGAAACAGAAGGGTTTGGCAGAAAGCTTTGGCGGCGAGCCGCGCTCCATGCGCCAGCGGACGCGTGCTGGCAAGCCTGTCTCTTGGTCTGGCAGGAGCTTAGTATATTTCGACGTAGTCCAGCTTGCAAAATGCATCGAGCATCGGCCCGTGAAAGGCTTCGGGCGCCTGCTGCGTGCCCAGAGCCCAGGCCATGATGTCGACATCGTCCGCTTCAAGCAGCGCCTCGAACCAGCTGATTTCGCTTTCGTCCCAGGCCTGCGAATAGCGATCGAAAAAGCCGCCGATCATGTAATCGGCCTCGCGCGTGCCCCGGTGCCAGGCGCGGAACTTGGCGCGCGCGAGCCGGGCAGCGATGGTAAGTTCATTGGTCATGATGTTCGCCTCCTACCCCCGCGCGCAGCGATGCGCTAGGGGGAGCCGATGCGACCCGATCTTCTCAATCCGCTGTTTGCCGAAACCGAAAGCCTCGAAGGCGTCGGCCCCAAGCTGAAGAAGCCGCTCGAGCGCCTTGGCCTCACGCGCATTCGCGATCTCGCCTATCATCTGCCAGAACGTTTCGTGACGCGCCGCGCAGTGACCGATCTCGACGATGCGCAAGTGGGCGAGCAGGTGATTGTCGCGTTGGTCCCGGTTGAGCATCGCAGCGGGCCAAGCGCGCGCGCGCCCTACCGGGTGTTGGCGCGCGATACCAAGGGCAATATCTGCGCGCTGACCTTCTTCGGCCGGGCAAGCTATAACGCGAAGAAGCAATTGCCCGTGGGCGAAGCCAAATGGATTGCCGGGCGGCTCGATCAATATGGCGACATGCTCCAGATCGTGCACCCGGACCATATTGCCGATGACAGTTCGGGCGCGATGGGGCGGCAGGTCGAGCCGGTCTATCGCCTCGCCGACGGGCTGACGCAGCCGCGCATTGGCGCAATGATTGCCCAGGCGCTCGAACGCGCGCCGCAAGTGCCCGAATGGATCGATGCCTCAGTGCTCGACCGGCAGGGCTGGCCGCAGTGGCGCGATGCGCTGATGCTGGCGCACAGCGGCGAACACGGCAAGGCGCGCGACCGGCTC
>DAIQNS010000237.1:0-1816 GCA_036788315.1 Alteraurantiacibacter sp.
TGCTGCCAGCGGCATGAGGCAAGTCAACTCACCCTTTGCTGCCCAGCTTGCAACCCGCGCACCCTTCGCTGGCACCATGCGCGCGAGCCATGCGGCAAGCTGCCCCACACGCCTTCTTAAGTCCTGCCAGCTAAGCGTTTCGCCGCGCAGAACCAGCGCATCGCTCGCATCCGCGCCATATTGCGTCAGGTGATCGAGCGGGTAAGGCTGGGGATCGAGCGCGATGGACATGGGGCTCCGACGGAGAAAACTGACAGTGACAGCGATCAGCTATCACGACACTGTTAAGGATCTGCAAGGCCTTGATTGGCGCGCGGAAGGCCCGTTTGCGCGTCCGCAGTGGTTTGCCATGCTCGAAGATGCCGGGATCAGGCCGCTGATGGCCCTGTGCAAGGATGGCGACAAAGCGGTTGCCCTGCCGCTGCACCACGCGCCGGGCCAGCTTGAAATTCTCACCAATTGGTACGCCTTCACCTGGCGCGATTTGCGCACTTGCGGGGTAGCGGACAATGCCCTTCTCGAATTGCTCGCAAGCGATCTGTCCCGCCGGGCTTCGCGGATCGTTTTCAGCAAGCTTCCCGCAGAAAACGGAACGCTTGCCCGGTTCAGCCGCGCGTTTCGCAAGGCAGGGTGGTGGGTTTTCGAGGAGAGCTGCGATCTCAACCACTATCTCCCGGTTGCCGCACGAAGCTATGCCGAATATCTCGCCGCGCGCCCGGGACAATTGCGTTCGACCATCGCGCGCAAACGCAAGCTTGTCGAAATCAGCGTTTCAGATCATTTTTCGCCCCATGACTGGGCCGCATACGAAGCAATCTATGCCGAAAGCTGGAAGCCTCTCGAAGGCAGCCCGGACATGCTGCGCGCATTTGCCCAAAGTGAGAGCGAGAGCGGCCGATTCAGATTTGGTCTTGCCCGCCATGATGGCGAGGCGGTTGCCGCGCAGTTCTGGACCGTGGAAAACGACATCGCTTATATCCACAAGCTCGCTCACCGCGAAAATTGCGCTCATTTGTCGGCAGGCACCTCGCTGACTGCGGCCCTTTTCGAGCATGTGATCGACCGCGATGGCGTGCGCGAAGTGGATTTCGGCACGGGCGATGATGCATACAAGCGCGACTGGATGGAAGGGCTACGCACACGCTACAGTTTGACCTGCGTGCGCCCGGCCCATGCCGCAAACTGGCCGATCATCGCGCGCAAGGCCACGCGCCAACTTGTCACAAGGTTCCGCAATGGCTAATGCGGCGCGCCATGGCTTCCAACCTGCCCGTAAAGATCGATCCGAACGAGGAGACCGAAGCGGTTCTTCGTCAGGTGCTTGCCGATGTGCTGGGCCTTGCGCCCGAGCAAGTGGCGCGTTTTACGACCGACAGCGGATTGTTCGGGCATCTTCCCGAACTCGATTCCATGGCGGTCGCCGGCCTGCTGACAGAGATCGAGGATCGGCTCGGCATCCTGATCGAGGATGACGAAGTCGATGGCGAAATGCTCGAAACCTATGGCGCCTTGCTCGCTTTCGTCACTGCCAAGCGCGGGATTGACTGAGAGGCGTGCCTGAGATGCTGGGGACATGGCCCTGTCCCGGCATCGTTCCCGGAGAAAGCTCGCCTGAACTGGTCGCCGCCTTCGATAGCGGCGCGCAGAAGCGAACTCTTGTCCTGCCTGCCTTGCTCGAAGAGGGAAGCAAGCTGCGTCATTTCACGATCGCGATTATGCGCAGCCTCGATGCGCGCGGGTTCGACAGTTTCCTGCCCGATTTTGCCGGCTGCAACGAAAGCACAGCCCCGCTGCAGGACCAGGCGCTCGATATCTG
>DAIQNS010000237.1:1826-3444 GCA_036788315.1 Alteraurantiacibacter sp.
GAACTGCGGGTTGGCGAAATCAGGCAAGGGCCGCAGCCGAATATTTCCGCGCCACGCATGTGCTGACCATCCGCGGCGGTGTTCTGCTCGATCCGGGGCATCTCCCCGGTCTCCGCTACGCGCCTGTCGAGGGTATTGGCCTCCTTCGTGCGATGCTGCGCGCGCGCGTCATCAGCGACCGGGAAGCGGGCATCGCGAGCGAGCGCGATACGCTGCTCGCACAGGGCAGACGCGAGGGTCTGGTGCTGTCTGGATACAGTCTGGGGCCGCAAATGATTTCTCAGCTGGCCGATACGCCGGTGCCCCCGGGTGCTGCGACCGTTCTGGAGCAAAGCGCGCTTGGCGGCGCGCCGCTCTGGCTGCGGGCTGAGCCAGCGCACGATGGCGAGCAAGCCGCAAAGCTAGCCGCGCTGATGGCACAGGCGGCGGGCTGATGCGCCAACATTTCCATTTCCCATGTGCAGGTGAGAAACTTGCCGCTTCGCTTGACGGGGGCAACAAGAGCATCGGCCTGCTGATCGTCTCGGGCGGTAATGAAATCCGCGCGGGCGCCTTTGGCGGGCAGGCGCAACTTGCTGCCACATTGGCGGCGCAGGGCTTCCCGGTGATGCGTTTCGACAGGAGGGGTGTCGGCGATTCGGGGGGCGAAAACCACGGATACCGTAGCAGTGGCGCTGATATCGCGGCAGCGCTTGGCGCATTTCGCAAGCACAAGCCGCAACTTGCGCGCATAGTCGCTTACGGCAATTGCGATGCCGCAACCGCGCTCAGCCTTGCGAAGGGTGCTGGATGCGATGGCCTTGTTCTCGCCAATCCCTGGACATTCCCCGACAGCGCATCGGATGATGCCTTGCCTCCGCCTGCCGCCATCCGTGCACGCTATCTGGCCAAGCTGCGCGATCCGCATGAATGGGCGCGGCTGCTGCGCGGCGGGGTCAACCTGGGGAAACTGGCACGCGGGCTGAAGGGTGCATCGAAATCAGCGCCGAAGGCTTCATTGCTTGCAGATGAGATTGCCGCTGGTCTGGGGCAGTTTGCAGGCGATGTCCGTATCCTCCTCGCAGGGCGCGACCGTACTGCGCAAGCTTTTGCGGCGGCCTGGGACAGTAATGATCCGCGCATTGCTACACTCAAAGAGGCCGATCACGCTTTTTCGAGCGAGATTGCGCGCGAGTGGCTAGCTGCCGCCATCCTCGCTGCGCTTGACGAACAGGCTCGCCAGCTCGACATGGGTTGACCAGCGAAATTGCCCGACCGGGCGCAATTCGCGCAATTCGTAACCCGAAGCTGTCAGCAAAGCGGCGTCGCGCGACCAGCTCGAAGGATTGCAGCTGATATAGACGATGCGCTCGACTGCGCCTTGAGCCAGTTGCTCTATCTGCGCGCGGGCCCCGGCGCGCGGCGGATCGAGCAGGACGGCGTCGAAAGCTGCCAATTCGTCGGGCCGCATCGGATTGCGGAACAGATCCCGGTGCGCGGTCTCGACCGGGAGGCGCGCGCGCCCTGCTGCCATCCTTGCTGCGAGCAGCGCGGCTTTGTCGCCTTCCACGGCAAGCACTTTGCGCTTTGCGGCAAGGGCAAAGGCGAAAGTGCCCAGCCCGCTGAAGAGATCGGCCAC
>DAIQNS010000238.1:0-3208 GCA_036788315.1 Alteraurantiacibacter sp.
CCGAGCCGATTTACCGGCTTCGCCTCGATCAGCGCACCGGCCCGCTGCCCTTGCAAAACATCGCCAGTGCCGATGAAAGCGAGACCGGCAGAGCCGTTGCAAAATCGCGCGAGCAGGCGGCACGCAAAGCTTCCAAAGGCAGCCAAGCCTCACCATCGCCGAGCCCAGCACCGGCAAACACTGCACCGGCAGACACCGCCGATACCGCGCCGCAGGAACAGATTACGCGGATGGTGAACGAGGAACGCTCAGGCCCCGAGCAGAAGGCCGACCTGCTCGATCCCAGGCGCCCTGTCGAATAATTCTCAGAGCTTGGCTTGCTTGGCCCGTTCGATCGCTTCGAGCACGATCTGGATAGCTTCCGCCTTGTCGCCCCAATTGCCCACGCGCACCCATTTCTCGTCTTCGAGATCCTTGTAATGGGTAAAGAAGTGCTCGATCTGCGCGAAGATGATCGAAGGCAGATCCTTGGTTTCGCCAACTTCGGAATAATAGGGGAAGGTCGAATCAATCGGCACGCAAACGAGCTTTTCGTCGCCGCCATGTTCGTCTTCCAGATGGAGCACGCCAATCGGCCGCGCACGCACCACGCAGCCTGCGATAAACGGGCTGCGCGCGATCACCAGCGCATCGAGCGGATCGCCATCGGGCGAAAGCGTGTGCGGGATGAAGCCGTAATTGGCCGGATAGCGCATCGGCGTGTGCAGGATACGGTCGACAAACAGCGCGCCGCTCTCCTTGTCGAACTCATACTTCACCGGCTCGCCGCCAGTGGGAACTTCGATGATCACATTGAGGCTTTCGGGCGGATTATCGCCGATGGCCAGTTTATCGATACGCATGGCTGCTCGCTTTCCTGTTGGCTTGTTGCGGCAACCCCTCCCGGGTCGGCAGCGCACCTAACCCAATAATGTTGCATTTGCGAGCAGCAATTGTTGCAGGCTTACGCAGATGCAGCAGGCATTGCGGCCCATTGCGACTTGGCAGCGGGAACACTAAGGCACTGGCCCCATGAGCAAGCAAAATACGCCTCAGGCCATTCGCGGCACACAGGACATCTTCGGACCCGATGCAGAGGCCTTTGCCTTTGTCGTCGAGACATTCGAGCGCGTGCGCAAACTCTACCGCTTCCGCCGGGTGGAAATGCCGGTGTTCGAAAAGACCGAGGTGTTCGCCCGGTCATTGGGCGAGACGACCGATGTGGTGAGCAAGGAGATGTACTCCTTCCTCGACCGGGGCGAGGAATCGCTCACCCTGCGCCCCGAATTCACCGCCGGGATCGCGCGCGCTTACCTCACCAACGGCTGGCAGCAGCACGCGCCTTTGAAGGTGGCAACGCACGGGCCATTGTTCCGTTACGAACGCCCGCAAAAGGGCCGCTACCGCCAGTTTCACCAGCTTGACGCCGAAATTATCGGCGCTGCTGCGCCGCAGGCCGATGTCGAATTGCTGGCGATGGCGGACCAGCTTTTGAAGGAACTCGGAGTCGCGGACGGGGTAACCTTGCAACTCAACACTCTGGGCGATGGCGACAGCCGCGAGGCATGGCGCGCGGCTTTGGTCGCGCATTTTTCGGGTGTGCGCGGCGAGCTTTCGGAAGATTCGCAGGAACGGCTGGAGAAGAACCCGCTGCGCATTCTCGACAGCAAGGATCCGCGCGACAAGGCGCATGTAGCCGGCGCGCCCAGGATTGACGATTTTCTTTCGGGCGAAGCGCAGGATTTCTTCGGCGCGGTGACTTCAGGGCTCGATGCCGCGGGCGTTGCGTGGGAGCGCAACCCGGCGCTGGTGCGCGGCCTCGATTATTACCGCCACACCGCGTTCGAATTCGTGACCGACCGGCTCGGCGCGCAAGGCACTGTGCTGGGGGGCGGGCGCTATGACGGGCTGATGGAATCGCTCGGCGGTCCGGCGACAACAGCGGTCGGCTGGGCGGCGGGGATCGAGCGGTTGGCGATGTTGGTGGGCAACTTTTCGGAGCCGCAAACCGAGGTGCTCGTATTCACCGAAGATGATGAACTCACCGGGCTGGCCTGGAGAATTGTGGATTGCCTTCGCCGAGGCGGTATTCGCACAGAGGCGCTTACAACGGGATCGCCAAAGAAAAGATATACGAAAGCCAAAGGGTCAGGAGCATGGCGCGGCCTCTCTGTCGAGGCGTACAGCGGAGCATCTGGTGTTGCGCGATTGCGCGATCTTAATACTCAGAATGCCGAGCCGGTTCGCGATCGCGTATCGGCGGCGCTGTTGCAGCAGTTCACCTTCAATGAAACCACGATCGACAACGCGCATTCATGGGCCCTTTCCGAAAAAAAGTGATGACCTTTCACAAATCATACCCTCGTCATTCCGGCGTAGGCCGGAATCCAGTTCGGACGGCACTAGTCTGGACCCCGGCCTTCGCCGGGGTGACGGTGAGGGGATGACCATCACCGCTGAACGTCTGCGCCAGATCACCGGCCGTTTTGCCGAGCTGGAAGCGCGCATGGCTTCAGGCCAGCTCGAGGGTGAGGAATTCGTCCAGGCCAGCCGCGATTATGCCGAGCTCGAACCCGTCGCCAAGGTCGCGGGCGAAGTGCAGGCGATGCGCGAGGAGATCGACAGCCTCACGCAAATGCTTGCCGACCCGGAAATGAAGGCGATGGCCGAGGAAGAGCTGGCCGCGATCAAGCGCCGTCTGCCCGAGGCGGAAAAGGCGCTCTCGCTCGCCATGCTGCCGCGCGACAGCGCTGATGCGCGCCCCGCCATGCTCGAAATCCGCGCCGGGACAGGCGGCGATGAGGCGGCGCTGTTCGCGGGCGATCTGTTCCGCATGTATGAACGCTATGCGAGCCTGCAGGGCTGGCGCGTCGAACCGGTCAGCATGAACGCCGCCGAAGTGGGGGGCTTCAAGGAAATTGTCGCCAACATCAACGGGACTGGCGTGTTTGCGAAGCTGAAGTTCGAAAGCGGGGTGCACCGCGTGCAGCGCGTGCCCGTCACCGAAAGCGGCGGCCGCATCCACACCTCGGCGGCCACTGTCGCTGTCCTGCCCGAGCCGACCGAGGTCGATGTGCAGATCGACGATGGCGATCTCAAGATCGATATTTACCGCGCGTCCGGCGCAGGCGGGCAGCACGTCAATACGACCGACAGCGCGGTGCGCATCACGCATCTGCCCAGCGGCCTTGTGGTGATCCAGCAGGACGAACGCAGCCAGCACAAGAAC
>DAIQNS010000238.1:3241-3390 GCA_036788315.1 Alteraurantiacibacter sp.
GCTGCGCGCGCGGCTTTATGAAAAAATGCGCGAGGAGGCGCAGGGCGAGGAAGCCGCCGCACGCAAGGCCATGGTCGGCAGCGGCGACCGCTCCGAACGCATCCGCACCTACAATTTCCCGCAAGGCCGCGTGACCGATCACCGCATCG
>DAIQNS010000239.1:0-3387 GCA_036788315.1 Alteraurantiacibacter sp.
CATCGAAGGCTCGGGCGGATATATGTATGTGTTGCGGACCATGAACTCCTTGAGAATATCGTTCTGGATCGTGCCCGAAAGCTTCTCGGCGGGCACGCCCTGCCGTTCTCCGGCGATGATGTAGAAGGCGAGCACGGGGATCACCGCGCCGTTCATCGTCATGGAAACGGACATGGTGTCGAGCGGGATCTGGTCGAACAGGATCTCCATGTCGCGCACCGTATCGATCGCAACGCCCGCCTTGCCGACATCGCCCACGACGCGCGCATGATCGCTGTCATATCCGCGGTGCGTGGCAAGGTCGAAAGCGACCGAAAGGCCCTTCTGCCCCATGGCGAGATTGCGGCGGTAGAAAGCGTTCGATTCCTCGGCGGTGGAGAAGCCCGCATATTGCCGGATCGTCCATGGGCGCCCTGTATACATCGAGGCGTAGGGCCCGCGCGTGAAGGGGGCAAAGCCGGGCAGGCCGGGATCAAGCCCCTGCGTATCTTCAGCGGTATAGAGCGGCTGGACCGCAATGCCCTCAGGCGTGTTCCACGTCAGATCGCGGCCCTTCACTTCGCGCGAAGCGGCGGTGGCCCAGTCGGCTTTGGTTTCTCTCTCGCTCATGGACCCATCCTTTTCCGCGTGAACTGCCTGCGGTCAACCCCAGTTTGTCCGGACAAATCATCGCGACCTGCCGTGCTGCTCTCGCAAAGGCCCATAGCTGCGGAAAGGGGCACTCGAACAGCGCTCTTGTGCCATATCCGGTCTCCGATCAGCAATTGCCCGCGCCCCACGTAAAGTGGCCAAGCGCGCTACAGCTGAGACCGGCGGCAAGTCGCCACCACGCGGCGAGTTTTGCGCGCGCGGATGGAGTTGCTCGAGCTTGCAGCGATAGTCGGGCAATGGGGAAAAGATGATGGGGACTGGACATGACAGATAAATTGCAGCGAAAATCCGGGTCAGGCGCCATGCGCACACTTGCTTGCGCTCTGGCCTTGATGACGGCGGCATGCGGGGGTCAGCCCGCCGCGCTTTCGCCGCAGGAGCTCGAGGAAAGCCGCAACGAACTCGCCACCATTCTGGCCGATCCGGCAGCGCGCTCGACTTTGATCGCCAAAGTGCTGGGCTCAACGGTCGAAGATGAACGCCATGCCTTCATGAAGTTCCACATCTTCGGCTATGCGGGCGATGGCAATCTGATCCCGTTCTTCTCGATGAACAATTACATCATCCAGAAATGGGTGCCGGGCGAAAATTCGACTTATGAGGTGCAGCATTACGAGGTCGCCTATTATTCCAAATTCGACAGCGACGAGGCGATCAGCGTGTGGGAAAACCCGCTGACCGGCGAAATGATCGACCTGCCGCATTTCGTGCTCGGCCCTGTGCCGCGCCTCTATGGCCCCGGCATTGGCGAGGATGCTGGCAGCTTCGCGCCTGATCCGATGAACATCACCATGATTGGCGACCGTGTGTATGTGCCCACGCTCACCCGGCTGGCGATGCCCAATTCGCTATCACCCGAGGAATGGGGCGTGTATTCGAGCGGCGAGACGGTGTTCTGGGATTCGATGCTGGTCTTTTCCGCCGATATTCGCGACGTGCTCGATGATGAGAAGACGCATGTCCCCGCCGAAATGCACATGCAGAATCTGGTCAGCTGGGCGCCCTATCTCAAGCTCGGCCAATCTCCCGGCCGCACCATGGTGCGCGCTTACGGGCAGCATATTTCCGGCCCGGATGATCTCCCGCAGAAGGTGCGCGCCAATCTGCAAACTTACACGCCCGAGATTTTCGATCTGGCGAACTGGACCGAGACGCGCATCGATTCTGTCGAACTGGCGCAGGAACTGGCCGGGGCAAGGGCAAGCGGGACGCTGGATATCGACCAGCCGGGCTATGTCGCGCCGCGCGTGAAGCGGTTCGACGAACTGGGCAAGTAGCGCGCGGCCCGGGGTTTGCCGCTTGGAGGGTAATTCCACTGGTCGGGACGACAGGATTCGAACCTGCGACCCCTACACCCCCAGTGTAGTGCGCTACCAGACTGCGCCACGTCCCGATACCAGTGGAATGGCGCGCCTATACCAGCCGGGCCGATGATGGCAAGCGCGATGGCAAGGGGGGTGGCAAGTGGGGTGCTGGGCAGGCTTGATTGCCAGTGCCGATAAAGGCTGCTAGGCGCGGCGCCTTCACGGGCAGCGAGGCAGGGATTGCAATGTTTCTGCGCGCCGCCCACATCGCCGCTTTCTTCTTCGATCCGGATGGACCGTGACCATGATTGATCTTCTTGCTGCTGGCGGTGCCAGCACGACTTCGGGCCTTGTCGGTTTCCTGCCGATCATCGGCATTTTCATCATCTTCTGGTTCTTCCTGTTCCGTCCGCAGATGAAGCGGCAGAAGGAACATGCCGCCAAGATCGCCGGGCTGAAGAAGAACGACCGGGTGATCACTGCAGGCGGGCTTGTCGGCAAGATCACCAAGGTCGACGATGATTATTGCGAGATCGAGATTGCTGCCAATGTCCGCGTCAAAGCGGTAAAGGCCACGATTGGCGATATCATCGCGCCGGGTGCCAAGCCTGCCGCGAACGATTGATCCGGGCAGAGCAAGGGTAGGATAGCGCAGCGATGCTCGAATTTCCGACGTGGAAGCGGATTATGCTGTGGGCGGTGACCTTGTCGCTCGTGGCCATGGCGCTTCCTTCGATGGCCTCGCTGACGGGCCTTCGCTGGCCCGCGCAATTGCCCGATCCCGAGATCAATCTCGGCCTCGATCTGGCTGGCGGGAGCCACATTCTGCTCGAAGCCGATCCCGCGCAAGTTGCAGCGCAGCGTCTGGAAACGATGGAAGAATCGGTACGCGATGCGCTTCGCGATGCCGAACCGCGCATTCGCCATGGCGAGATCCGCACCGGCGGCGGCAATCTTGCCTTCATGCTCGACGACCCGTCACAGGTCGATGCCGCCCGCGAGGCGATCCTGCCCGATCTGAGCGGTCCGGGCATGACGCAGGAATGGGATTTTTCGGTGCTCGACGGCAACCGTTTCGTGATCGAGCCGACCTCGGCTGGCCTCAATGAAGCGGTCGACAATGCGATGGACAGCGCGACCGAAGTGGTGCGCCGCCGCATTGACGAACTTGGCACACGCGAGCCGACAATCATCCGTCAGGGCGACGAGCGGATCGTGGTGCAGGTTCCGGGCCTCAGCGATCCGGAGGAATTGAAGGAGCTTCTGGGACAGACTGCCAATCTGGAATTCAAGCTGGTGGCCGAACCGGGGGCGGCGGGTACAGAAGTGCTGCCTTATGCCGAGACGAGCGATTTTCCCGGGCAGGAAGTTTCCGTGCGCCGCCTCGGGGGCTTGCGCGGTGACCGTCTGACCGGCGCGCAGGCAGGCGTTG
>DAIQNS010000240.1:0-3386 GCA_036788315.1 Alteraurantiacibacter sp.
GGTGATGATCATGGTCTCGATCGGCACCTTCTCATGGCGCTCGATCAAGGATATCCGCTATCACCCATGGCAATCCTCGGTCGTGATGATTGTCACAGTGGTAGTGGTGGTCTGGACGCACGATCTGGCACAGGGCGTGCTCGCCGGCGTGATCCTTTCGGGCCTCTTCTTCGCCAGCAAGGTCAAGCGGCTCTTCATCGTCGACACCGAACTGTCGGCGGACGGCACCACGCGCATCTACCGGATCGAGGGCCAGGTCTTCTTCGCTTCCTCCGACCGCTTCGTGGAAGCTTTCGATTACAAAGAAGTGCTCGACAAAGTGGTGATCGATGTCAGCCGCGCGCATTTCTGGGACATCTCGGCAGTTGGGACGCTCGACAAGGCAATCCTCAAATTCCGGCGCGAGGGCACTGCGGTCGAGGTTCACGGCCTTAACGAGGAAAGCGCGGTGATGATCGAGCGTTATGCTATTCATGACAAACCCGGCGCCGATGCGCAGCCGGGAGGCCACTGATGGGAGAGACAGCAATGGAAAACGTCCTCGCGGCAATCGATGCCTCGGTCTACGCAACCAGCGTTTGCGGTTATGCAGGCTGGGCAGCGCAGCGCCTGTCGCTCCCGGTGGAACTGCTCCATGTCGTCCAGCGGCAAGACGCGGTCACCGCGCGCAATGACCTCTCCGGTGCCATTGGCCTTGGGGTGAAAAGCGACCTCATGGAAGAACTCGTCCGCCTGTCGGAAGAAAGCAGCCGCACCGAAATCGAGAGAGGCCGCATCCTCCTCAAGGCTGGTGAGCAGATGCTGCGCGAAGCAGGCGTTGCCGATGTAGCCACCCTGCACCGCCATGGCGGAGTGGTCGAGACGATCCTCGAACGCGAGGCGAATGCGCGCCTCGTGGTGATGGGCAAGCGCGGCGTCGGGCATGAGTATGCATCCGACCATATCGGCTCGATGATCGAGCGCGTGGTCAGGTCAAGCGAGAAGCCAGTGCTCGTTGCCTCGCGCGAATTTGCCGCGCCCGGGCATGTGGTGTTCGCCTATGACGCCAGCCCCGCCGCCGAGCGGGCGCTGGAACGGCTGGCCAATTCGCTGTTGTTCGATGGCCTGCCGGTAACGATTGTGATGGCCGAAGCCGAAGGTGCCGCGAAACGCGAGCAGCTGACGAAAGCCGAGGCCGCATTCGCAGCGGGGCACAAGGTCACCACGGTCATGGATCGCGGCAAGGCAGAGCAGGTCATTCCCGCCGTTGTCGCCGCGAGCGCGCACGCTTTGCTCTTGATGGGAGCCTATGGCCACTCGCCCATCCGGCGCATGATCGTGGGCAGCACGACGACCGAGATGGTCCGCACGGTCAGGGCTCCGGTACTGATGGTCCGGTAGCGATGATTATATGCTGACATTTGCCGCGCTGCGCTCTAAGGCGCGCTGCTGATGACGTCCTTGCGCGCCTTGATTCGTAATCGCCGCCGCCTTGCGCTGGGGCTGCTCATAATGGCGTTTGCGATCAAGGCCGTGTTTCCCGCAGGCTTCATGATTGCAAGTTCGCCCGGAACCTATCTCACGGTGACAATCTGCACCGATGCGTCAGGCGGCCTTGCGACGATGCAATTGCTTTTGCCCGCCGAGGACACACAAAGCGGTCATGCCGACAGCGCCAAGAGCGAGCAGTGCGCTTTCTCGGGCCTTGCCAAGTTGGCCACCTTCGGCGCGGATGCAGCGCTCATCGCGGCGCTGCTTGCTTTCATCCTGGTGCTGGGCCGTGCCCCCGTCAGACGCCTATCCTTCGGGCAGATCTTCCATCTTCGCCCGCCGCTGCGCGGACCTCCGGCCGCCGCCTGAGACACCATCGCGCTATCGGCAAAGCCGGTCGGCTCCGCTGACCGCCGCGTCCTTTAGCACGAGGCAGAGCAGATGCCGGAAAAGCGCTACTGTGCGCAAGACCCTTCCGGCTGAATTGCAAGGACGCTGCGCGCTCTCGCCGCTTGCGTCGAACGGAATAAGCACAGACCATGAAAAATCACACGACACCGGCAGGCATGCGCCTTGCCATGACTTGCGTCAGTCTCATCGCACTTGGCGCGGCCACCATGGCCGAGCCGCTGCTTGCCCAAGGCGTCGGCCAGCGCCAGAACGAGATCATTGTGACAGCGAGCCTTGCCGGCACGCCTACCGCCCCTTCAATCGCAAAGGCACGCGAGGAGCTTGAACGCATCCCCGGTGCAATCGGCCTTGTCGAAGATGAAGGCTTTGCAGATATCTTCGCGCAGAGCATCGGCGATACGCTCGAACTCACGCCGGGCGTTTTTGCCGATACCAGCGCGCAGCGCGAAAGCCGCATTTCGATCCGCGGTTCGGGCCTCAATTCCAGCTTCGAGCGGCGCGGTCTGATGATCCTGCGCGACGGCGTGCCGATCAGCCGTGCGGCAGGAAACACCGAATTTCAGGAAATCGACCCGCTTACGGTCCGCTATATCGAGGTGTTCAAGGGCGCGAACGGTCTGCGCTACGGCGCGGCGCAGCTTGGCGGCGCGGTCAATGTGGTGAGCCCCACCGGGCGCACCGCGCGGGCGCCCTTCTCGCTGCGCGCGGAAGGCGGCAGCTTCGCGACGTTCCGCGCCAACGCCGCACTCGCGGGCAAAGGCGATGCCAGCGATTTTTGGATTGGCGTCACAGGCCTCAGCAGCAATGGCTACCGTGAACATAGCGATGTGCGCAGCCTCTATGGCCACGGCAATCTAGGCTGGCGGATCGCCGAAAATATCGAGACGCGCTTCTATGCAACGGCGCTGTCCGACAATTTCGAGTTGGCAGGTTCGCTCACGCTCGCAGACGCGCTCGCCAATCCGCGCGCGGCCGGGCGAGCGGTCACGGTCGGCCCCTTCTTTCCGGGCGGCCCTGTCACCGTGCTCGATCCGGGGCCGGTCTCGGACGATTGGGACCGCAATCTCGATGTCTTTCGCCTCTCCAACCTGACTGCCATCGACCTCAGCGGCGCAAACCTCGAACTTGGCGCATGGTATTCGCGCCGCAGCCTCGACCATGCGATCACGCGCTTTGCCGGGATTATCGTGCAGGGCGAAGACGAGATCGGCGGCTCGCTCAAGCTATCGGGCAAGCTTCCCTTTCTCGCGCCGCAGAGCCGCTGGCAAATCGGCGCAAATTACGCCTTTGGCAGCAATGACGCGCAGACTTTCGCCAATCAGGACGGCGAACGCGGCGCGCTCACTTCGCGCTCGGATCAGGATTCGGCGATGCTGATAGCCTATGGCCAGCTAGACCTGGGTTTGAGCGACAATCTCACTCTTATTGGCGGCGGCCAATATGCACGCGCCACCCGCGAAGTCGAAGCGATCCTCAACACTGCCACCGGACGCGGCGCATATGAC
>DAIQNS010000241.1:0-3381 GCA_036788315.1 Alteraurantiacibacter sp.
CGCCAATCAGCTCAGCGCCCAGCTGCAGACTTTCTCGCCGGGGATCGAGCATCTCGCCTGTAATGCGCGCGACTTGCCCGGCATAGCACAGCCGCAAAGGACGCGGCGCATCCGCGAGGCCGGTTGCGGCAATGCGTCCGACCTGCACGGTGATATCATTGCGTAAAGCCAGCGTGCGCAGGCTCTTGGGATCGACAAAGCGGAACATGTGCCGCGTGCGCAGCCCATCTGCACCACTATCGAGCCTCCGCGCCATCGAGCGTTCGAACTCGATCAGCGGCGGGCGCACGCGGTCATAGCCATGGCTGCGCATGACGCCCAGCGCAGCGGCTTCAATGCGCGCTGCAGCCGCCGCGCTTTGCGGCAAGCGGTCTTCGAGGCCTTCGGGCAGCAAGTCTTGCGTCGGATCGGTCATTTTCGTTTCCTCTGCCCTCAAAACCCCGCTCGCCCTGAGCTTGTTGAAGGGCTGTTCTTCGCTTCAAGCGCTTTGCTAGAAGAAAAGGCAGTCCTTCGACAAGCTCAGGACGAACGGGAATGAGAGTTACCTCAAAAACTCAAAGCCTTGACCGTCTTCACCCCTTCGAGCGCCTGCGCCTTGGCGACGACTTCGGCATTGATCGGCTGATCGACGCTCAAAAGCAGGATCGCTTCTCCGCCCGCCTGGCGGCGGCCGAGGTGGAAGGTGCCGATATTGATGCCTTCCTGGCCCAGCAGCGTGCCGACCCGGCCAATGAAGCCGGGCGCATCCTCGTTGACGACATAGAGCATGTCACCGGCAAGATCGGCTTCGATCCCGATGCCGAAAATCTCCACCAGACGCGGCGAGCTGCTACCAAACAGCGTGCCCGCAACAGAGCGATCGCCCTGGCTCGTCGCCACAGTGACGCGCACCAGCGTATGATACACGCCCTCGCGCTCATTGCGAATCTCGCGCACTTCAATGCCGCGCTCTTTCGCCAGATAAGGCGCGTTGACCATGTTCACGCTTTGCGAATAGCGCTTCATCAGGCCCGCGAGCACCGCGCCGACAATCGGCTTCTGGTTGAGCTGCGCGGCAGCGCCCTCGGTCTCTATGCTGATCTTGGGCAGTTCGCCATGCGAAAGCTGGCCGACGAGCGAACCGAGATTTTCGGCGAGCGCCATATAGGGCTTCAGCTTGGGCGCTTCCTCGGCGCTCAAGGACGGCATGTTGAGCGCATTGGTGACGCCGCCCGAGACGAGATAATCGGCCATCTGCTCGGCCACCTGCAAGGCGACATTGACCTGCGCCTCGGTAGTCGAAGCGCCAAGATGCGGGGTGCAGATGAAATTGGGCATGCCGAACAGCGGGCTGTCCGTGGCCGGCTCCTTGGCAAACACATCGAGCGCCGCGCCCGCCACATGGCCGCTCTCAAGCAAATCCTTCAGCGCCACTTCGTCGATCAGGCCGCCGCGCGCGCAATTGACGATGCGCACGCCCTTCTTCGCCTGCTCCAGCCTCTCGCGGCTGAGGATATTGCGCGTTTCATCGGTCAGCGGCGTGTGCAGCGTGATGAAATCAGCCCGCTCGAGCAGCGTGCCCAGATCAGCCTTCTCGACGCCCATTTCGATAGCGCGCTCGGGCGTGAGGAAGGGATCGTAAGCGACCACTTTCATCTTGAGGCCAAGCGCGCGGCTGGCGACAATCGCGCCGATGTTGCCTGCCCCGATCAGGCCCAGCGTCTTGCCGGTGACTTCGACGCCCATGAAATCCTTCTTGGGCCATTCGCCCGCCTGTGTGCGGGCATTGGCCTGCGGAATCTGCCGCGCGACCGCCAGCATCATGGCGATGGCGTGCTCCGCCGTGGTGATCGAATTGCCGAAAGGCGTATTCATCACCACCACGCCGCGCGCGCTGGCGGCGGGAATATCGACATTGTCGACCCCGATACCGGCCCGCCCGATAACTTTGAGATTGGTCGCGGCTTCGAGGATGTCGGCTGTCACCGTGGTCGAAGAACGAATCGCAAGGCCTTCATACTGGCCGATAATCGCCTTCAATTCCTCGGGCGTCTGGCCGGTGATGACATCGACATCGCAGCCGCGCTCCTCGAAAATCTTGGCGGCGTTGGGGTCCATCTTGTCGGAAATGAGAACTTTGGGCTTGGTCATGGGGAATTCCTTATAAATCAGAAAGCCGTTCGGCCTGAGCTTGTCGAAGGACCGCTTTTGCGTTTCTGCGGCACTTTGAAGTAACAGGACGGCCCTTCGACAAGCTCAGGGCAAACGGAACGGGAAGATTGCTCGGCAGATCGCCCAGGGATTACCGGGCCTGCACCTGTGCCCAGGCCCAATCGAGCCAGGGGCCAAGCGCGAGGACATCGGCGGTATCGACCGTCGCGCCGCACCAGATGCGCAGGCCAGCAGGAGCATCGCGGTAACCCGCAATGTCATAGGCGGCGTGCTCGGCTTCGAGCAGCCCGGCGAACTTCTTGATGAGGTCGGTATCCGCGCCCTCCACCGTCAGGCACACGCTGGTGTTCGAACGGCTGGCGGGATCGGGAGCCAGATGGCCAAGCCATGCGCGCTCCTCGACCAGCTGGCCGAGCGCGGCCGCATTGGCATCGGCGCGAGCCTGCAAGGCTTCAAGACCACCGATCGACTTGCCCCATTCGAGCGCGAAGATCGCATCTTCGACCGCCAGCATCGAGGGCGTGTTGATCGTCTCGCCCTTGAAGATGCCGTCGATCAGCTTGCCGCCTTTGGCAAGCCGGAAGACCTTGGGCAGCGGCCAGGCAGGCGTATATGTTTCCAACCGCTCGACCGCGCGCGGGCCAAGGATCAGCACGCCGTGCGCGCCTTCCCCGCCGAGCACCTTCTGCCAGCTGAAGGTCAGCACATCGACCTTGTCCCAGGGAATTTCCTGCGCAAAGACCGCGCTTGTCGCATCGGCAATCGCCAGGCCCTCGCGGTCGGCAGCGATCCAGTCGCCATTGGGCACCCGGACGCCCGAGGTGGTGCCGTTCCAGGTGAAGATCACATCGTTCGACCAGTCGACCGCGCCCAGATCGGGCAGCGCGCCATAGGGCGCTTCCATCACGGTCGGATCGATCTTGAGCTGCTTGACCGCATCGGTAACCCAGCCCGCGCCGAAGCTTTCCCACGCGAGCGTGGTGACCGGACGCGCACCGAGCATGGTCCACATCGCCATTTCCACAGCGCCTGTGTCAGAGCCGGGCACAATCCCGATCAGATGCGTGTCAGGGACTTGCAACACTTCACGCATCAGATCGATGCAATATTGCAGCCGCGCCTTGCCCACTTTCGAGCGGTGCGAGCGGCCTAGCGATGCAGTAGACAGTTTTTCGGCAGACCAGCCCGGCGGCTTTGCGCAGGGGCCCGAGGAAAAGAACGGGCGCTCAG
>DAIQNS010000242.1:0-3376 GCA_036788315.1 Alteraurantiacibacter sp.
GAGGGTGCCTTCTCCACCCTGCCGTGCCGGCGTGACGGGGCCGATCTGTTCACCACCGACGAGCGGCTCAAGCTGCTCAGCTTCACCGGCTCGCCGGGCGTTGGCTGGGATTTGAAAGCCAAGGCTGGCAAGAAGCCGGTCATTCTCGAACTGGGCGGCAATGCGGCGGTGGTCGTCGACAAGGATGCCGATCTCGATCATGCGCTGGCGCGGATCATCTTTGGCGCGTTCTACCAATCGGGCCAGAGCTGCATCGGGGTGCAGCGGATCATCATTCACGAAGATATTTACGAAGGCTTCAAGGACATGCTCGTCGCCAAGACCGCGACGCTTGTTGCGGGCGACCCGAAGGATCCCAAGACTTTCATCGGGCCGATGATTTCCGAAAGCGAGGCCAGGCGCCTCAAGGGCTGGATCGATGCTGCGGTGGAAGCCGGGGCGACCTTGCTTTGCGGCGGCAAGCGCGATGGCGCGATGCTGGAGGCAACCTTGCTTGAAGGCGTGCCGCGCGGCTGTGACGCAGTGACCGAGGAAGCTTTCGGCCCGCTTGCGATCCTGTCCAAGTTCTCGGAATGGGAGGAGGCCATGGCCGAGGTCAATGACAGCAAGTTCGGCCTTCAGGCGGGCATTTTCACCAGTGACATTCACAAGGTGCTCGATGCCTGGGACACGCTCGATGTGGGCGGGGTGGTGGTGAACGATGTTTCGTCCTACCGGGTCGACAACATGCCTTATGGCGGGGTGAAGGATTCAGGCCTTGGCCGCGAAGGCATCCGCTTTGCCATGCAGGACATGACCGAAATCCGCAATCTGGTGATCCGGCGGCTCTGAGCGCATTTGCCGCTATCAGGGCAGCGCAGCGGCCTTGCGCAAGTTGTCGGGCAGGGCATTGATCGGCCTGATGCGCACATCGCGGTAGTAGGCTTCGGCGCCTTCGGATTGCAGCTGGATATGCCCGCGCACCAGCGGCTTGCCATCGGCTTCGCTGGCGTCATCGATGGCCAGCACGACTTCGCCGTTGACCACATGGATCGCCTGATCGCCGAGCACATAGAGATCGAGCCGGGTCCAGTGGCCGCGCGGGCTCTCCTTGTCGACCGAACGCCTGATGCGCGTGGTGGCGAGCGCGGGTTCCTGCGCGGCGTCCCAGAACTTCTCCTCATTGAAGCGCACCATCGCGCGCGGCCCTGCCAGCAGAAACAGATCGCCCATATCGGTTTCCTGCACCTGCATCTCGGCGCAGCGCTTCCACACCTGCCAGAAGTCTCCGTGCTCGCCGTAGCAATGGTACAAAATGCCGCTGTCGCGCAGCCTGTCGAGGCGCGGCGCGTGCTTGGTCTCGCCCCATAGGAATTCCATCGTCAGATGATAATCGGTATAGGTTTCCAGCGAGCTCAGCGCGCCATAATACTGGCCCGAAACATAAAGGAACGGCGCGCCATCCTCGCTCTCGCCATAGCTGAACAGATTGTACGGATCGCCAAGTCCGACAGGCGTTCCGCGCGTGAATTCGGGAATGGTGTTGGCATCGGGGTTTTCCGGGACGACGCCTGTCCATTCTTCCCAGTGGGATAGCTGCGGATCAAGCAGCACGGTCCACTCCGGATCGGCATAGGGACGGCGCATTTCTGCCTCGGCGGTGGGGAAGTCGGCCGGGATCGCCTGCGTGACCTCGCCCGTTGCTGCCCATTCGGTGCCGCGGGTTAGCGCAGTGATGAGGCCAACGCCTTCGAACGCCGTCTCGTCATGGCCGAGCGCCAGATGGAACACCCGGCCTTCGCCGTAATCGAGCACCATCATCGCCGGCTCGTGCCGGTCTGTGGGCGCATCGGCGCTCTGGTCCTTGCAGGTGGCAAGGATCGTCATGTTGAGCGCAGGGCCGCGCAGCTTGGCATAGCATTCGTCTTCCGAAGCCAGCCACACCGGCGGCATTCCGCGCGTAATCGGATGATCGGGCTCGCGGATGGTGACGGGAAAGACATGCCGGGGCCCGTGTGCTCCGGCGGGGCCGGGGGACGTGTCGCGGATGAGGTTTCCGTCATTGTCGTAATAGACATAAGGGCCCGATCGCTCGTCCCGTCCGCCCCAGCCGCCAAGCCCGATCATCAGATTGTATTCGGGCCAATCGGGGAAGGAATTGTCCGCCGCGTGCACCGAGACAAAGCCGCCGCCGCTCGCAACGAAAGCCTCGAAGGCGGCGCGCGTTTGTGCGGGCCAATCGGCGGCGCGCCAGCCGAAGTTCGAGATCACCACATCGTAATCGGAGAAAACTGGCGCGAAATCGGGATCGGTCACCGGCTCGGGCAATTGCTGCGCTGCGCCCGTATGTGTGAGAGGCAGATAATCCGCCTCGCGCTCGGCTTTCCACACGGGTCTGGTGCGCGCGAAATCGACTTCGAAGAGCCCCGTCTCCTCGAGATAGTCGCGCATCATGATGGTCGATTTGGGCCAGACGCCGTGATTGTTTTGCCCATCGATGATGAGCGCGCGGATCTTCTCCGGCTCCTCAGCGGAAGCGGGGCTGATGATCAGGGCGAAACTGCCGAACGCGGCAAGGAGGCGGAAAAGCATGTCGCAAGGATGCAAGGAACGCGGCGAATTGGCAAGATTTGGCTGCGCGCTCTGCCGTCTTTGTTGCGCGCCCCTGAGCGCTTGTGATCAGGACTGGAGTTTTTCGAGTACCGAAACTTGCCGCGTCGCCCAGGCGAAGCCGCGCCCGGCCTCGATCCGCGTCACGCGGTAGTCCGGCCGCGCGGCAATCGCATCGACTGCAGCGACGACGCCGGGGAACTGGCCTTGCGTCACATCGTCGAACACCGCCATGTCGCCCGCCTTCTGCGAGAGCGCAACTGCGGCAAATTCGTGGCGCACATCGGCTTCGAGATGCTGCGCATCGAGATAGGCGAAGTTGATCCGGTTCATCCCGATCTTGGAAATCTGATCCAGCGTATCGCCCTGCACGAAGGTGATCCGGTCGAGCAGCTCGCTCCACGGTGAAAGCAGTTCGCGGCGGGTCTTGCGGCCTTCCAGATCGTCGATACAATTCCAGTAGATCGGGGTCAGATGGGGCAGGCGATCGACCGTCACGATGTGGCCCGGGGCATCGGAGTCAGCGAGCGCCTTCGCCATGCAAAGTGCCGAGAACCCGCGCGCCGTGCCGGTTTCCAGGATGCCCACATGGCGCGGATTTTCGCGCGCGATATAGGCGCGCAGCAAGCTGTAGAGCAGGCGGCCATGGGCATAACCGAGCGCGCTCTTCTTGCGCACGATCTGGGTGTGGAGCGCGAGCTCGTCGAGCCAGGCGCGGTCGAGCGCAAAACCAGTCTCGGCCTCCAGCGCGTCAATTTCCGGAAATTTGCGCGCTGCCGCTTCTTTG
>DAIQNS010000243.1:0-3360 GCA_036788315.1 Alteraurantiacibacter sp.
AGCCCGGCGACCCGTTCGCTGATCCGCATTACCCTGCCCGCAGAGCATGAACAACGTTTTGCGGTGAAGGAACTGGTCGACCAGTTGATGGGCCGTAATCCCGAACACCGCTTCAATTTCATCCAGAACCGCGCAGGCGAACTTGACCGCGAGATGATCGACGCGTGAGCCCGCCATTGCCCCGCGCCGGGGCACCCGTTTCGCACACGCGCTTTGCAGCTGTGCGCAAGCGGCTGGAGGCATTCGCGCCGCCGCCCGGTCCGCAAAGCTGGCTGTTCGAATTCATTCTGTTCGGCTTCAAACAGGCATGGGCGTGCCTGTTCGGGGGGTTGATGCTCGCGCTGCTGCTGGCAACCTTCCTGTTTTATCCCGCCAACGCGCCCTTGCCCCGCTATGATTTTCTCACATTGGCCGCCCTCGCCATACAGATCGCAATGCTCGCCTTCCGCCTCGAAACCTGGGACGAGGCCAGGGTAATCCTCGCCTTTCATGTGGTCGGAACGCTGATGGAAGTGTTCAAGACTGCGGTTGGCTCCTGGGTTTACCCTGAGGAAGCTTATCTACGCATCGCCGGCGTGCCGCTGTTCTCGGGCTTCATGTATGCCGCGGTGGGCAGCTATATCGCGCGAGTCTGGCGCATTTTCGATTTCCGTTTCGAACCCTATCCGCCGCGCTGGGCCTGCTGGACGCTCGCCGCCGCGATCTATCTCAACTTCTTTGCGCATCATTACCTGCCCGATATCCGCTATCTCCTGTTTGCCGCGATTGCCGCGTTGTTCTGGCGGACACGCATCTACTTCACCGTCTGGCGCGTGCCGCGCTGGATGCCGCTGCTGCTGGGATGGTTGCTTGTCGCGCTGTTCATCTGGCTGGCCGAAAACATCGCGACCTTTGCGCGCGCGTGGACATATCCCGATCAGATGGATGAATGGTCGCCGGTTTCGCTGGGCAAGCTCGGCGCGTGGTATTTGCTGATGTATATTTCCTTCGTACTGGTTACGCTGGTGAACCCTCCGCGAGGTCGCGGCGCAGAGCAGGCTGAACAGGAGAAACGAGCATGAAACACCACCGCGCGGCGATTCTCGCCTGCCTTGCTGCTGCGGCGCTTCCTGGCACTGCGCTGGCCAATCCACAGGATGATGCGAGCAATTCGGGAGCAGCTAATGTGGAGGACGCGATCCTCAACCAGCGCGCACAGGACATCGGCAGGGTGTTCCTTGGCGAAATCGCCTATGAGGAGGTCTTCACCGATGTCTTCGTGAATGCTGTGTCGCAATCGCGGTTCGACGGCATTGTGTCGCGACTGACAAGCGAACTGGGGCCATATGCGGGCGTCCTTGAGGTGATCCCGGCAGGAGAGGGTGCTGCCGGGGTCCGTTTCCAGTTCGGCGCAATGATCGCCAACACCGTCATGCAGATCAGCGGCGATGCGCCCAACAAAGTCGCAAGCTTCATCATCACCGGCACTTGGCCCATGCTCGATGAAGGCGCGAGCATCAGCGACAAGCTTGCGCAACTGCCCGGGACCACCAATCTTCTGTTCACCAAGATCGATGGCGAAGACCAGATCCGGGCGCATAATGCCGAGGTGTCCTTGGCCGTCGGATCGGCTTTCAAGCTGTGGGTATTGTCCGCTCTGGTGCGCGAGATCGAGGCCGGGAACCTTGCGTGGGATGAAGTTGTCACCCTCGGCTATCCGCGCGCGCCGTTCGGCGCGATGGAGCGCTGGCCCGAGAACAGCCCGGTAACGCTCGCCACACTTGCCACCCTGATGATCTCCGGCAGCGATAATACCGCAACTGACAAGCTGATCGAAATTGTCGGGCGCGACAAGGTCGAGGCAGAGCTGGCGCTAACCGGGCATTCGGATCCTTCGCGCAACATCCCCTTCCTCACGACGCGCGAATTCATGCTGCTCAAATTGCACGAAGAGCGCGGCGAGCTCGACTATGGCGCGCTTGACGAGGCGGGGCGGCGGGGGGCGCTGGCCGCGCTTGTCGGCAAGCATATTTCCAACCAAACAGCGACCGAACTGTTCGGCGGTGCGCCAAAGCATCTTGATATCGAATGGTTTGCCAGCCCCACCGATCTTGCGCTCGTCATGCTTGCACTGCGCCAGAACACTGTCGCGATGGCCATCCTTGCGGCCAATCCCGGCTTCCCTCCGGGCACCGCGGACAAATGGTCCTATGTCGGCTACAAGGGCGGCTCGGAACCCGGGGTGCTCAACCTTACCTGGCTTCTGATCGACGCAGCAGGCGAAAGCTACATTCTGACCATGAGCTGGAACAATCCCGAAGCTGGCGTTTCTACCGAGGAATTCATGGGCTATGCGCAGCAGATCATAGCTCATCATGTCCAGTCAGGCGAAACACCCGCGCCGTAAACCTCAGGCTGGCGCGGCCCCGAGATAAAGCCAGTCGCCCTGCCCGAGCCATTCCCCGAGAAGGGCAACGGGGGCAAACAGCGCTGCATAGGGCACAAGCTTGGGACTGATCTTCCAGCTTTCGGGCGTGCCGAAGGAATAGCCCAGCGGCATCGACACATGGCGCGCATCGCCCGCGCGGTAGCCCGCGCGCTCGAGCATTTCCGACAAGGTCGCCTGCGAAAACTGGAACAAATGGTACGGCGGCTCTGGATCCGGCCAATAGTCGAGCCTGTGCGCCAGCTTGTACGATAGGCGCGGAAACAGGCCGTCGATATCAGGCGTCGATTGCAGCAGCAGGCCGCCGGGCCTCAGCAAGGGCCGGATCGCGCGCAATTCCGCCATCGGATCGGGGAGATGTTCGATCACATCGAACAGGGTGATGACATCGAAGGAGCCCGGCGCATATCCCGCCTCGCGCCAGTCGCCCGGATGCACCTCAAGGCCGAAGTGCTCGGCGGCGAATAGCGCGGTTTCTGGCGAAAGCTCGGCGCCGTGTGTCTCCATCCCGGCACGCTTGGCCTCGGCCAGAAACAGACCCGAGGAACAGCCGATATCGAGCACGCGCTTGCCCGCAAGATCGCTGCTGAACTTGCGTAGCATCGCGATATGCTGGCGCGCGATCCGGGCCATGCGCGAGAACTCGTCGCTGGCGGGATCAAGCAGGCGGGTGTGGTAATCACTTCTGGCGGTATAGAGCGCGGCGATCGCGGCTTCGTCCGGCGGATTGGCGATATAGGCAAGATTGCAATCCTCGCAGCGCACGAGGCGGTATCCATTCTTGGTGAACAGGGGACCCGCACGGTCGCTACCGCAACAATTGCAGAGAAGAGATGCACGCTCGCTCATGCTCGCCATCATTACCCGTTTTCGGCAAATATTGCGTTGAAAGGCGCTCGCGGAGCGCTCTCAATAGAGCAGTAACGGCTCCACTT
>DAIQNS010000244.1:0-311 GCA_036788315.1 Alteraurantiacibacter sp.
AGATCGCCCGCGGGCGGTTCGTATCCGGCATGCGCGGGCTGATCCTCAACGATCTGGCCGCGGACATGAAAGACGCTTACGACCGGCGCGCTGCCCCCGCTTTCCGCAAGGAGCATGGGCGCGACCCCGAAACCAGCCGTGAAGCGCATCAGGCATTGCGCGGCGATCCGGCCTTCAACATCTATTCGGCGATGCGGGTGCAGGCGCAGAAGATGGTTTGGGCCAGCGTCGCGGATAGTGTCGAACGCGAGGGCGACCGGCTTGCACGGGAAGCGGAAATGGTCGCTGACGGACTTGGCTCGCTGATCCTC
>DAIQNS010000244.1:321-3332 GCA_036788315.1 Alteraurantiacibacter sp.
TTGGACGTGCCGAAGAACGTTCACGCGATCGATGTCCATCTGATGCCTGGCAGCTATACCCGTGGCGCAGACAGTCTTGAGGCGGGCGCGGTCTATGACCGGGGCTTGGCCGTGTTCTCGATGGGCCTGATGGGGGCCAATCTCGACGATATCGGCCTGTCGATGAGCCAGTATATCAACCAGCGCTTTCCCGATTTCGCGCCGCAGCGCATTCTCGATACCGGCTGCACCGTCGGCCATAACACGCTGCCGTGGAAGCTGGCCTATCCCGATGCCGAACTGGTCGCCATCGATGCCGCCCCCGGCCCGCTGGCCTATGCTTCGGCGCGGGCGAAGATGCAGGGGCAGGCTGTTCATTTCCGCCAGATGTGCGCAGACGATCTGGCCTTTGATGACGCCAGCTTCGACGTCGTGTGGTCAAGCATGTTCCTGCACGAATTGTCGAAGAAACAGCGCGCGAAATGCTTTGAAGAGGCGTTCCGCGTCCTGCGGTCGGGCGGACTGATGGTGCACATGGAACTGCCGCCCAATGAACAGATGGGCGCGTTTGATGGCTTCTATCTCGACTGGGACAGCTATTACAACAACGAGCCCTACTACAAGGGCTACCGCGACGAGGTTCCGCGCGAATTGTGCGCAGGCGCCGGGTTCGGGCAGGCGGACTTCTTCGAATTCGTCGTGCCCTCTGTGGGCATCTATGGCGAGCAGGCGGTGATCGACGCCGCCCGGGGTGACCGCGCAGAAGGAGTCGGGCAGCAGACCACCGGTCGCCTTGCCGATGGCGTTATGTGGTACGGCTTTGGCGCATGGAAGAAATGAAGGAGACAGCATGAGCGAGGAACGGCTACGCCGCGAAGATGCACCCTCCAGCCTCTATGACGACACGGGCAATCCGCGGTTCTTTACCGACCCCGGCATGGATCGCTTCGTGGCAGTGGTGATGAACCTGGCGCAGGAAGTCTGGGTGCAGCAGGAACGCCTTCTGTCGCTGGAGGAAGCGAAATCCGGCCAATCGGTTGACCGGAACGCGGTGGCAAAGGAATTCATCGATCGCGTGTTTGCGCCGATCAGGAAAGCCTGAGCATGAAAGCATGGGAAATCGGCCCGCGCGGCGGCATCGACAGCCTGCGTCTGGCCGAACGTGCCGATCCGGTTGCAGGGCCCGGCGAAATCGTCGTGCGGGTGACCGCAGCCGGGCTCAATTTCCGCGACCTGATGATATTGCGCGGGGCTTACGGTAGCGATCTACCCGCAACCCGCATTCCGCTGACCGATGGGGTGGGCGTGATCGAGGCGCTGGGCGAAGGTGTTGCAGGCCTCGCAATCGGGGACCGGGTGGTGGCCGCCAATTTCGTCGACTGGGATCCGGAAACCGGGTTCGGCTATCACATCTTTGCCCGCGATGTCGGGGTCACAGTCGATGGCTGGCTGGCCGAAAAGATCGTGCTGCCCGCCAAGGCCGCGATCGTTCTGCCGGGCGCGGTTTGCGATGCCAGTGCAGCAACCCTCGCCGTGGTCGCGGGGACAGTGTGGCACGCCATAATCGCATTCGGCAATGAAGGCCGCGCTGATCTTTCGGGCAAGCTGGTGCTTGCACAGGGCACAGGCGGGGTCGCAATCTATGCGCTGCAATTGGCCAAGGCACTGGGGGCGGCCTTCGCGATCACCTCGTCAAGTGATGCCAAGCTCGCGCGCGCACGCGGCATGGGCGCGGATTTCACTGTCAATTATAGCCAGCGTCCGGACTGGGGCGCGGCGCTGCTGGAGGCGACCGGCGGGCGCGGGGCCGATATTGTGGTCGATACGATCGGCTTCGGCGACTTTGACCAGACGCTCGCCGCCACGGCTCCCGGAGGGCGGATCCTGGGCAAGAACATCACGATCAAGGGCATCACCAGCGGCCATCGCGGCATGTTCGAAGCCGCGCTGAAGGCCATGGCTGAACGCGGGGTCGAAACGCTCGTCGATGCGAGTTTCGCTTTCGAGGATGCACCCGACGCTTATCGCCATCTCGAAAGTGGCGCCCACATGGGCAAGGTGATGCTGCGCGTCCCTGACTAGGCGAATTCGGCGGTCGGATCGAATTCCATCATCGCGCGGTTGTTGACCGGGGCATTGCCGAGCGCGAAGTGATCCGGATCGATCGCCTGGGTGATCTCGCCCTGCAATTTCGATGCGTGGTGGACCTGCGCCGTGCGCGCAATGCGCTGCGCCTCGTAAGCGGCGAGCGCATCGGTAACGTCTCCGTGGCGGCCGAGCATCTGCGCGAGCACGTAGCCGTCCTCGACCGCCATCGCCGCGCCCATCCCGAGAAATGGCAACATGGCGTGGGCTGCATCACCGAGCATGGTGACGCGGCCTTCCGACCAGCTTGCCAGAGGCGCGCGGTCATACAGGCCCCACCTGATGATCGCGCCCGCTGCGCCGATCAGGCCGGTGACATCGGGGTGCCAACCGTCGAAGGCGGCCTGCAATTCGGCCAGCGGCGCGCTGTGCGACCAGCCTTCGGGCACGGCGTCGCCCGTCTCCACCAGCGCCGCGCCGTTGACGATGCGCCCTTGCGCCATGGTGTAGCGGTTGAAGGTGCGCCGCGGACCGATGAAGATCGCGCTGCGCCCTAGTCCCATGAAAGGGGCTGCGCGGTCCATCGGCGCGAGAAAGCGATAGGCGACGTGGCCGGTAAAGCGTGGTTCATCGTCCGGAACCAGCTGCACGCGCACCGCCGAGCGCACCCCGTCGGCGCCAATCAGGAGCGCGGCGGTGGTGCTCGATCCGTCAGCGAAATGCGCCGTAACATGATCGCTTGCCTGTTCGTAGCGCGCCAGCCTGCACCCGGTATGGACCCGCCCGCCAAGCTGTTCAAACTGGGCGAGCAGCACTTTTTGCAGGTCTGCCCGGTAGATATGGCGAATGATATTCGCCTCCCCGCTGTCGCCCAGGCCGTCACCCTGATCCAGCGCGCCAAGCAGGATTTCGCCGCTTGCATAGTGCAGGAAAGGAAGGTTGCCCGC
>DAIQNS010000245.1:0-3317 GCA_036788315.1 Alteraurantiacibacter sp.
CCGAGAGCATGCCGCCCGGGCTGCCGCCCCCACCAATACCAAGGCCGCCGCCCTCGCTGCGCTGCATCAGCACAAGGCCGACGAGCGCCGCGGCAATCAGCGCCTGAACTACGGTGAGGAAAAGAAAAAGCGTCATGATCTTTTGCGTGTCTCTTGGAAAAACAGACCGCGCATGTAGTCGCTCGCGGCCAAGATGTGAAGTGCGTTAGGCCTCGTCGCGTTCGGCAGCAGCGAGAATGATGCCAAGGAAGCTTTCCGCCGACAGGCTAGCGCCGCCCACAAGCGCTCCGCCAACCTCATCGGCGCCAAGCAATTCGGCTGCGTTCTCGCGCTTGACGGAACCGCCGTAAAGGATGCGGATTTCAGCCGCGGCATGCTCGCTGTAGATCTTGCCGAGCCTGGTGCGGATGGCCTTGTGCATCTTGCCGATATCTTCGATGGTCGGCGTGCGGCCGGTGCCGATGGCCCAGACAGGCTCATACGCGATTGTCACGCGGTCGGCGGCATCCTCGCACTCAGGCAAGGACTTCTCCAGCATTCTGGTAACTACAGATGTGGCCCGCCCGGAATCGCGCTGCTCTTCGGATTCGCCCACGCAAACGATGATGTTCATGCCCGCCGCCAAAGCCGCCTCTGCCTTGGCGCGGACATCGGTATCCTTCTCGCCATGGTTGGCGCGCCGCTCGGAATGGCCCAGAATGACAAAGCTTGCACCTGCATCCTTGACCATGATTGCAGACACGTCGCCAGTATGCGCGCCGCTATCGAGAGGATGGCAATCCTGCGCACCGATGCCGATGAGATTCGCTTCCTTGCGCGTTGCATGGATCAGTGTGAACGGCGGCGCGATGGCCACTTCGACTTTCAACAGCCGTTCGGCAGCACGGTCGACCGCGCGCGCTTCGGAAAGCATTGCGCGCGTCCCGTGCATTTTCCAGTTGCCAACGATGTATGGTCGCTTGGACATTGATTTCCCGCTAATAACTTCGCCTTTGACAATGCTCATTGTGCAAGTGCGATAATCCAGCCCCGCCCGCTAAAGTGCGCCAGTCGGCTTGTCAAAGCCGCTTTTGCAAGATTTAGGGTAAACCGCGTGTCGGATGTTGCGGGCAGAACACAGGCGGGATAAGGCCGCTTTCGCGCGGGCAAAGCGCTGTGCCGCGCTTCGCCTAGACCTGACCTCCAGAATGTTGATAACGAAAACCCCATGATCACGCTTTTCCGCAAATTCTTCCAATCCAAGATCGGCATTGCGATCACGCTCGCATTTCTGGGCCTTATTGCCTTTGCATTTGCCAGTATGGATGTCGCCAATACGGCAACTTTCGGTGGCGTTGCCGGGGGAGACCGCGTGGCGACCGTGGGTGACCGGCGCATCTCGACAAGCGATTATTCGGAGGCACTGACGCGGCAGCTCGATCAGCTCAGGCAACAGGATCCCACCATCACGATGGAGCAATTCCTTGATCGGGATGGCGGCGATCAGGTGCTCGAACAGATGCTGCAAATCTGGGCGATCGCTGAATTTGGCGAACAGATGGGGCTGCGCGCGAGCAAACGGCTTGTCGATAGCGAGATCATGGCGCTTCCCGGGTTCACCGGTGTAGATGGCGAGTTCGATCAGGACGCCTTCCGCCTGCGTCTTCAGCAAATGCGGCGCACAGAGGACCAGTTGCGCGAGGAAATCGCGCTCAATCTGATCGCGCGGCAATTGGTGGTGCCTGTAACTTATGGCGCGCGTTTGCCCGAAACCCTCACACGGCAATATGCTCGGCTTCTGGGCGAGACGCGGACGGGCCGCATTGCTGCGCTGCCGGCGATCGCCTATGCCCCCGAGGGCGCGCCTTCTGCAGCGGTGCTACAAAAATTCTACGATGAGAACCGCGTCGATTATACCAGGCCCGAGAGGCGGGTATTGCGCTATGCGGTGTTCGACGAAAACGCAATCGACGACATAGTCGCCCCAACCGAGCAGCAGATCGCTCGCCGCTATCAGCGCGACCGCGCAGTATATGCGCCAACCGAGCTGCGCGGGTTTACCCGCCTTGTCGTGCCCACGCGTGCCGCTGCACAGGCGGTGATCGATGAAGTTCAAGCGGGCACCTCGCTCGAGGCATCGGCCCGATCGAAAGGCCTGACCACGGTCAGCATCGCCCCGCTCGACAAAACCGATCTGGCCCGCGAAACCTCCGTCCAAGTGGCCGAGGCCGCTTTCGCTGCGGCACGCGGGGGACTGAGCGCACCTGCACAGGGCGAACTTGGCTGGTATGTCATACGTACCGATTCTGTCGAACAGGTTGCGGGCCGCACGCTCGATCAGGCACGTGCCGAAATCGCACAGCAATTGACGCAGGAGCGCCGCCGGCTTGCTTTCAATGATTTGACCACGCGCATTGAGGATGAACTCTCCGATGGCCGTACGCTCACCGAAGTGGCGGAAAGCATTGGCCTTGAGGTACGCACAACGCCCCAACTCACTGCGCGCGGACAGATTTACGGAACTCTCGACGCCGCGCCGCAAGAGCTTGCGCCAGTGATCGAGGTGGCTTTCGAAATGGATGAAGCCGAGCCGCAGCTTGGCGAAGTGGTGCCCGGTGAGCAGTATATCATTTATGATGTCAGCGAAATTACTGAGAGCGCAATCGCGCCGCTTAACGAAATCCGCGATGATGTGACGCTGGCATGGCGCCGTGCGGAAGGGATGAAGCGGGCAGGCGAAGCTGCCAAGCGCGTGCTCGAGCGCATGGACAAGGGAAGCACGCTGGCACAGGCACTGAGCGCCGAGGACCCGGCGCTGCCGCCTGCCGCCATGCTGAGCATGAACCGCCAGCAGCTCAACGAGCAACGCCAGCAGGGTCGAGCTTGACAGTACCGATCGCTGGTACGTGATCGAATTGACCGATATCGATGCGCCCGAGCTCGCTACAGACAACGAGAGTTTGCCGCTTCTGGTGCAGAGCCTTGGTGAGACCCTTGGCAATGAATATGCCGAACAATTCGTCGCCGGGATCGAAGAGGCGCTTGAAGTGGAAACCAATCAGTCCGCTATCGACGCCGTCATCGCGCAGCTGACTGGCCGCACCAATTAGGAGCCGGTGAGCTGGAACTTCCGTCGCCCAGCCATGGCCTCGCCAATGCCGATGCCGCCCGCGCGCAGCTTGCCGATGGCAGGAACGCGCTGGTCTGGCGGCGTATCGTCGCGGATACCGAAACACCCGTTGGCGCTGCGCTCAAGCTGATCGAGCCGGGCCGCGGCGATTTTCTGCTCGAATCGGTCGAAGGCGGCGAAGTGCGCGGGCGTTACAGCCTGCTCGGGC
>DAIQNS010000246.1:0-3310 GCA_036788315.1 Alteraurantiacibacter sp.
CAATCAGCAAAGGTACCGCGATCATCAGCGCGACGAGCCACGCCGCAACGCCCAACTCGACGATCATCACCCGGTTGAGCGTGCCAGACAAAAGCACCGTCGCCATGCCCACGCTCACCTGAAACAGCGCCAGGCGCAGCAGGCGCGACAAGGGCAGCTGCACCGATGCCGCATCGGCAAAGGGCAGCCATTCCATGGCCACCCGGCTCCATTTCGCCGCCAGAGTTGGCGTCGCGCTCATCCGCGCCGCACCAGTTCAAGCGCCTGCGAGGTATAGAAACCGCTGGAAACGCGGGCGGTGCGGCCAATCCGCCAATCCGCCAGTTGCGACAGCGCGGCGCGCAATTCATCCTCGGTAACCGGGATGATCGCCGGAGCGCGGTCGGACCGGGGAAAGAATTTGCCGACCTTGTGCATCGCGCCCAGCAGCTTGGTGTGGGGGGCAAAGGTGAACAGCATCGAGCGGCTGCAGCGTTCGCCCAGCCTGGTCAACGTGGCGAGAATATCGGCGGCGTCGTAATGAATGAGCGAATCCATCGCGACCACATGATCGAATGCGCCAAAGGCGGGATCGGTCATGTCGCCGACATGCCAGCGCACCTTGCCATGGCCAATGAAACCCGGGCTGCGCTCGCGGGCAACCTCGATCAGGCCCGCCGCCACATCGACACCCACGACTTCGGCGCCGCGAAAGGCGGCCAGCGTGCTGAGCGCGCCGGTGCCGCAGCCTGCATCGAGCAGGCGCGAACGGCGCAAATCATCGGGCAGCCAGCGCATCAGCGTGGCGCGCATTTCATCGCGGCCCGCGCGCACCGTGGCGCGAATGCCGCTGACCTTGGCGTCCGAGGTCAGATCGATCCACGCCTGCTTGGCAGTCTTGTCGAAATAGGCGGCAAGGTTCTCGCGGCGCGCATCGTAGGCGGAAGGAGGAGTAGCGCGGCTGGCCATCATTCGAACCCCAGGAAGTCGAAGATGTCGCGGTCTTTCATCGGCTTGGCGGTCGAGGGCTCAACTCCTGCCCAGAGCATGGCGGCAAGGCGCAGATATTCGTCCTGCGCCGCGATCACCTCGGGCTCATCGCCCATTTCGAACAGCGTGCACTTTTTCAGGCGCGAGCGGCGAATGGCGTCGACATCGCGGAAATGCGCGAGGCGCTGCATGCCGATCTTGTCGCAGAAGCGGTCGATCTCGTCGGTTTCGCGGCTGCGGTTGGCGATAACGCCCGCGAGGCGCACCTCGTAATTCTTCGCTTTGGCGGCAATTGCTGCAACGATCCGGTTCATCGCAAAGATGCTATCGAAATCGTTCGCCGCCACCACGAGTGCGCGTTCGGCATGTTGCAGCGGGGCGGCAAATCCGCCGCACACCACATCGCCCAGCACATCGAAAATCACGACGTCTGTATCTTCGAGCAGATGATGCTGCTTCAACAGCTTGACCGTCTGCCCCACGACATAGCCGCCGCAACCCGTGCCCGCCGGAGGTCCGCCCGCCTCGACGCACATCACCCCGTTGTAGCCTTCGAACATGTAATCCTCGGGCCGCAATTCCTCGGTGTGGAACTCGACCGTTTCGAGCACGTCGATCACGGTGGGCATCAGCTTCTTGGTGAGGGTGAAAGTGCTGTCGTGCTTGGGGTCGCAGCCGATCTGGAGGACCTTGTGGCCGAGCTTCGAGAAGGCAGCGGACAGGTTCGAGGAAGTGGTCGATTTGCCGATCCCGCCCTTGCCATAGACGGCAAACACTTTGGCACCCTTGATCTTGTCCTGCGGATCGAGCTGGACTTGCACCGAGCCTTCGCCATCGGGCTGGCTGAAACGGGCTTTGGGATCGATCAGGTTCATATGTTCTCTTTCATTCCGCTGCGATCACGCCTTCGAGGCGATCTTCAAGGTCAAGATTGGCTTCACGCAAGGCGGCAAGGGTGGCCGCATCGGGCTCCCACAATTTCCGGTCGCACGCTTCGAGCAGCCGCCCGGCAACGCGCGCCGAACTTTTCGGATTGAGGTCGGACAAGCGGCGGCGCATCGCCTCGTCGAGCACGAAAGTCTCGCTAATCTGCTGATACACCCAGGGCGCGACCTGCCCGGTGGTGGCCGACCAGCCCATGGTATTGGTCACATGGCCCTCGATCTGGCGCACCCCTTCGTAGCCATGCTTGAGCATGCCTTCGAACCATTTGGGATTGAGCGTGCGGCTGCGTGTTTCAAGGGCGATCTGTTCGGCCAGAGTGCGCACCTTGGCTTTGCCGTTTGTGGCATCGAGAATATACACCGGCGCCGCCTTGCCGCGCGCCCTGGCGATCGAGCGGCTGACCCCGCCAAGCCCGTCGACATATTGATCAAGATCGGTGATCCCGACTTCAACGCTCTCGAGATTCTGATAGGTCAGTTCCACGCCGGCCAGCGCGCTCTGGAGCAGGTCGCGCTGCTGCGCGGCGCGTCCGTCAACGCCGTAAGCAAAGCCCTTCTGCGTCTCGAAGGCATTGGCCAGTTCATCGGGATCGGTCCACACACCGCCGTCGATCAGCTGGTTCACATTCGCGCCGTAAGCGCCTTCGGCATTGGAGAAGACGCGCAAGGCGGCGGTTTCCATGTCGCAGCCGTGCTTGGCCTGATGGGCAAGGCTGCGCGCGCGCACGAAATTCTGCGTCAGCGGCTCGTCGGCCTGCGCCGCCATCAGCGCCGCTTCGGCGAGCATGCGCGTTTGCAGCGGCAGAAGATCGCGGAAAATGCCCGAGAGCGTCATCACCACATCGATGCGTGGACGGCCCAGTTCTGCGAGCGGGATCAGTTCCGCGCCGCACAGCCGCCCGTAATTGTCATGCCGCGGCCGCGCACCGATCAGCGTCATCGCCTGGGCAATCTGCACGCCTTCGCTTTTCATGTTGTCGGTGCCCCACAAGACCATCGCGAGGCTTTCGGGGAAGTGGGCACCGCTCGCTACATGGCGTTCGATCAGTCCCTCGGCCTGCACCCGGCCTTCTTCGCAGGCGAAGCGGCTGGGGATGCGGAAGGGATCGAAGCCATGGATATTGCGGCCCGTGGGCAGAATGTCGCGCGTCGCCAGCAGATCGCCGCCCGGCGCGGGCTGCACAAAGCCGCCATCGAGGGCATGGATCAGCGCGCCCAGTTCATCGCAGGCATCGAGCTGCGCGCCGATTTGTGCGCGGTCGGCCTCGGGGTCAGCCTCGGTCAGCGCATCGAGCAGTTCCTCGCGCTCTGCACCTTGCGGCGGTGTGCCGAAAACGTGCAGGCCGTGCGGGATGAGCGTGCGTTCGAGCTCGTACAGATCGCCTGCCAGCGTGGAA